>CAJMEO010000137.1 GCA_905212505.1 uncultured Christensenella sp. | reverse complement strand
ATGATAAATTTTGTATATATTTTTAAATAATAATCTTTAATTTTTCAAAAAATTTATTAGAATTTTGACAAAACTTTTTGCATATGATAAAATAACGGTGTCAAAGTAAATCCTGATATAAACGCCGTTATCTAGGTAAGTGCTATGTGCTAGCACCGTCATCAGGTAATTGATACCGGAAAGAGATAGACTTTTGTTTATCTCTTTTTGTTAAAATAAACTTTTAAAAAATCCCCAGCAATTATTTGTTGAGGATTAATATTTAATATTTTTTGTGGATTAACCTTCAGTAAAAATTATATCAAGCATTGTTTTCCCGTCAAATAGTTTAAATTTTTCGGCCAATTCTTCCCATGTGTTGAAGAATTGCCATGTTTCAGAACCGCCTATTTTATTTTCTCCAATGGCGGGAAGGAAGTTTCCATTTTTATCAGTTTCACGCCAAACGTAATAAGTTTTACCTTTATACCAAAATTCGTCTATTCCGCTATTTTCAAAGTCATCCAACATATCTTGTAAAGTATCATTTCTGTGACCACAAGGAAAAATTATTTTTTTGTTTAATAAATCTTTACTTATCATAATTAACTCCTTTTTTAAATTATTATATTAATTTTTATCTATTTCGTCAAGTTGTTTTAGCATTCTTTCTGTTGTATATCTCGCATTTGGTGTTAATTGACGTTGCCAAACACCATTTGTAGGAGACCACTTAAAAGCATTGTGTTTTAAGATTTCTCGCATTTTTTCATCGGGCTTATCATTAAATTTTAATTGTAATCTATTCGCCTCTTCGTTTTGTATAACTTCACAATATTTATTTTCAAAATTATAATGTCCATAAACTGCTTTTCCTTGTTTTTCAACTTTTGGTTTGTAATATTTTAGATTTTCAATATCTTCTTTAATTTTTTTGATTTTATTAAATTCTTGCCAATTTTTTTCTCTTCTTGCATTTTGTTGTTCTTTTTTCTTAACAGGGAAATTTCCAGCGCCTGTGATTAAAATGCTTGGAACACTTGCTTCAATTTTATTTTTTTCATTAATCCAATTAGCATATTTTTTTGCATATAAATTTGCTAAGTGATCAGCCCTATTTTTTATTGCGTCATCTGTTATTTCACTTTTCACTTTATCTGCTATATCATAAACTTCATCAACTTCCGCACGATAACCGGCAGTTTCACTTCCGTTCTTATAATCAAAAAATGAATTTACATCATTGGCACGTTTTGCTAAATTTTCATCTATATCATAATATCTAAAACCTTCACTTTATAGGTTGCGACATACATTTGCAACAAATCATTTTGTTTTAAAAACTCCGCCAAAGCAAGTTCAAGAATGGATGGGGCACTCTTCAATCACAATGACAATGGATGTTTACACGGATATAGACAGAACTGCTAGCCGAGAAAAAATACAAAAATTATATAACAATTTTTACTTTGAAACTAAATAAATATATAAATATATTTAAACCCAATTTTGTACACAAGATC
>CAJMEO010000136.1 GCA_905212505.1 uncultured Christensenella sp. | reverse complement strand
TTTAATAAAAACACACTAACAGAAGAACTATGCGAGGCTTTAATGGACAAAATTTTTCTTTATGCAGGGCTTGATAATTTTTATTCTTCACTGAGTGAAACCACAATGGTTTTGCTTTCTTTGTCGATAATTTTGTTTGCCGGCTTTGCGGTTTC
Organism: uncultured Christensenella sp.; assembly: GCA_905212505.1. Taxonomy (GTDB): domain Bacteria; phylum Bacillota; class Clostridia; order Christensenellales; family UBA1242; genus UBA7868. Next base: position 1,356 of record CAJMEO010000136.1, on the reverse strand, counting down.
AAGACTAACAAAATTATTAAAACTTCCAAATGTTAGTGGATATATAATTGCTGGGATTTTGATTGGGCCATGTGTTTTAAAACTTGTTCCACAAACAATGATCAGTTCAATGACCTTCATAAGCGACATTGCCCTTGCTTTTATTGCTTTTGGTGTTGGTAAATTTTTTAAAAAAGAAATTTTAAAGCAGGCAGGGTGCAAGGCAATTATTATAACAATTTTTGAGGCGTTGTTTGCTGGAATTCTTGTTACAATTTTAATGAAATTTATTTTTAATTTGTCTTGGGATTTTTCAATTCTTTTGGGTGCAATTGCAACCGCAACGGCACCAGCCAGCACAATGATGACAATAAATCAATACAGGGCAAAAGGAGATTTTGTTAATGTTCTTTTGCAAGTTGTGGCACTAGACAATGTTATTTGTTTGCTAACTTTTAGTTTGACAAGTGCTGTTATTTCGGGCATTGAAGGCGGAAGTTTAGGAGCGTTAGATGTTATTTTGCCAATAGTTTATAATTTGGCATCTTTAATAATCGGATTTGTTTTTGGTTTTATTTTAAGCAAACTGGTTGCAAAACGTGGGCAAAACAATAGATTAATTATTGTTGTTGCAATGCTTCTTGCATTGGCAGGACTTTGTGGAGCAGTGAATGTTTCTCCACTTCTTGGTTGTATGGTTTTTGGCGCAACATATTTTAATTTAACAAATGATAAAGAATTATATAATAATATCAACAATTTCACTCCACCAATTATGGCAATTTTCTTTGTTGTTAGTGGAATGAAATTAGATTTAACATCTCTTGGAACTGCCGGAGTGATTGGCTTAACATACTTTTTTGTTAGAATTATTGGGAAATATTTTGGTGCATATTTTGGTTGTTTAATCACCAAAAAAGACAAAAAAATTAGAAACAATCTAGGCTTGGCACTAATTCCACAAGCCAGCGTTGCAATAGGGCTTGCATTTTTAGGGCAAAGAATGCTTCCAACTGAAATTGGAAATTTGTTGTTAACAATCATTTTGGCGTCATCTGTGATGTTTGAACTTGTGGGGCCAGTTTGCGCCAAAGCGTCACTATTTTTGTCTGGGACAATAAAGAAAGAAAACAAAAGTACAAACAAAGATTATAAGCAAGATAGTGAAGAGTGTGTCCTTGATAAAAATCATAATAATGAAATAGAAAAAGCTTTAAATGAACTTAAAGAAGTTGAAAATGTAGGCGAAGCGATTTCTTGTGAAGACGGTTTTAACAATGAAAATAAAGATTAACAAAAAAAGTGGGAAATCCACTTTTTTGTTGTAGTATAAAACCACCAGATAGTCTGGTGGTTCAATAGAGGTTTACCGATGAG
>CAJMEO010000135.1 GCA_905212505.1 uncultured Christensenella sp. | reverse complement strand
TTAAAAATTTATTTCTTTTATTATTGTGTTATCATCCTTATATGTTGTGAACTCATCTGCTTCTTCGTTTATTCCGCCTGAATTATATTTATATTCATAAAAATATCCACTAACATTGTTCTTACCCAAATTTTCTTGGTTTACAATTTGTTTTTCACCGATTTCGCTGTCGTTTTCTTCACTTATATTTTTTGCTGAATCTGAAAGGTTTTGCTCTATATTTTGGTTATTTTCAAGAATTTTATTGTTCACTTTCAATTTAAAAAAATCAATAAATTCGTTAATATTTTTGTTTATTTGCTGTTGAATTATAAACATTTCGTCTAAAATCTCATTAAAATCGGATATCGGACTTTTTGTGGGCTCTTCCGCTGATTCTTGATTTTGAACTGCTACTATCAAATTGTTTGGATATTTTGTGTAATCAAGTTTTGGACTTGAAACATACAAAACACATTTATCACAAAAATTTCCGTCTTCACTTTGTGCTGTTATAACCGTCCTTCCCTCTTTAACACCTTCAACTATGCCCGAATTCACAACAGCAACATTTTCATTATCGCTTTTCCAAATAACATTTTGATTATTTGCATTAAACGGAAAAACCTGTGCAAGCAAAACTATCTTTGAACCCACATCACAATAGGCGTGGCTTTTGTTTATAACAACGTCTTCAACATTAATAACATCAATGCTAGCCTTTTCTTCACCATTACAACCAGCAACACAAAAACATAACATAAATATAAAAAATAGACATAGAAATTTTTTCATATATCTATTTTTTGTTTTTTTATCAAAAATATGTATTAATATTTTTTATATACTTCTGTTTCAAATGTCTCTGCGTCTATTCTAATTATCTATTAAACCCCCAATGAAACAATAAATTTAATTTGTCTTTTTCGCAAAAAGATTTTTTTGCTATTGATTATTATTCAGTGACTAAATTTCTTTTTAGTTTTTCATAGCAACTGAAACATAAACTTTCATAAGTTTCATCACCACCAATCATAATTTCATCGCCAGTGAGCGTTAACTTTCCATTAATAAATCTTGCATTAACATTGGCTTTCTTTCCGCACTTGCAAACCGACTTGATTTCGGCAATAGAATCTGCAATTTCAACAAGGCGCTTGCTCCCCTCAAACAATTCAGTTTTAAAATTGGTTAAAAGGCCATAACATAAAACCTGATATTTCCTTGACACAACTTGAAGTTGCTCAACTTGAAGCGCTGTGCAAAATTGACACTCATCAACTATAACAACAAACTCATCTTCATGTTTTCGATTTTTTTCAACCAAATCTATCAAGTTGTCAGTTTTTGAAAAGGTCACACAATCACTTGTAAGTCCAATTCGGCTTTTAACAACAATTTTGCCATTTTTTAAGTCACGAGTGTCTAAAATTGGTTTTAACAACAAAACTTTAAATCCTTTTTGTTCATAATTAAATTTTGTCATTAATGCTTGCGCTGTTTTTGAACTTCCCATTGTTCCATATCTAAAATATAATTTTGCCATAATTCCTTCCTTTGTATAAAAATATTATAACATTAATTTAAAAT
>CAJMEO010000134.1 GCA_905212505.1 uncultured Christensenella sp. | reverse complement strand
AAATTATTCTTCAAAATCTTAAAACTGAAAGTGCAAAACTTTATGGGAAAGACGCTAATTATATTAACGATATATCAAATTATATTAAAAAATTTGTTTGCCCCGATTCTTGGAAAAATTTAAAAGTTCAATTAATCCACACAGATAAGTCTAATCTTCCAGTTTCAAAATTTAGTGCGAATGGTGAATTTAAAAACATTAATACATTTGCTTGTTTAAATTCAGAAAAGGCTTTTTGGCTTGAAAATAAATGCATCAAATGCACAAATTGCTCTCAGATATGCCCACACAGCGCAATTTCAATTAAGCAAGTAAAAACCGAAAGTTTAATTAATGCTCCTGATGACTTTAAGTTTATAAAAAACTCAAATGGAACAAGTTTTTGTTTGTTTATTAACAAAAACAAATGCACTGGTTGCGGAAATTGTGTTAATATATGCCCCACAAAAGCATTAATATTAAAAAAATATTTAAACACAAACAAAGATTTTTTCGACAAGCTTGATGCGATAACAGAAGATAAGGGCACAAAAAACTTAGCATACTTTCAAAATTATTATAGTTGTAACTCTTCTTGCACAGGTTGCATGGAAATTATGTATTACAAGCTTTTAGGCTCGCTTTTTGGCTCTCATCTAAACATTATCAATGCAACAGGTTGTTCTTCTATTTATAATGGAGGAATTGATTGTTCTCCGTTCAAAACTGATAGCAAGGGTTTTGGCACAAGTTTTGTTAGCAATTTGTTTGAGGATAATGCCGAATTTGGATATGGCATAACTTATGGATATAATGCTTCAAGAGAAAATTTTATAAAGACAATAAAACAAAATATTACCCTTTTCAGCGAGAAATTTAAACAAAATCTTCAAAAATTTTTGAAAGATGAAAATAACTTTACTTTATGTCAACAAATTTATGAAAACTTAAGTTTAGAAACTCCACAAAATAAGTTAGATAACGAAGTAAAACAAAATGTACAATTTTTAATACCAATGACCAATTTTATTGTTGGGGGCGATGGTTGGGCTTATGATATTGATTTTGGCGGTCTTGACCATATAATCAGTCTTAACAAAAATGTTAATATTTTGATATTAGATAACGAAGTTTATTCAAACACTGGTGGGCAAACAAGCAAAGCGACAAATTTAGGTGCAAAAACAAAATACACCCAGGAAAAACAAACACCGAAAAAAGATTTGTTTTTAAGTTTATTTCAATATAAAAATCTATATTTTTCTAAAGTTAATTTCATGGCAAACAAAAATCAATGCATAAAATCTTTCGTTGACGCTGTAAACCACGAAGGTCCAAGTGTAATTCTTGCTTATTGTCCTTGTTTAAATCATAAAATTGAAATGAGTAATTCAATTGTTCAAGCACAAAACGCAACAAAAAGCGGATATTTTAACTTAATAACTTATAAAAATGGAATATTAACTCAAGACAGTGAGCCAAACTTTAATTTGCTTGAAAATTTTATTTTAAGTGAAGGAAGATATAAAAGCATTTCAAATAAAACTTTAACAAAATTAATTGAAAGCAAAAAAGAAGAATTTGATTTCTACAAAAAACTAACTGAAATTTTAAAATAAACTATTGTTTTATTTAATTAGACATTAAAAAAAATAATATTTAAGTATTTAATAAAAT
>CAJMEO010000133.1 GCA_905212505.1 uncultured Christensenella sp. | reverse complement strand
ATTGACGAAACATTAAAATCAACTTTTTTGTTTTTTGCAAAGTTTATGATGTTCATAATAAAAGCAATGCCAGCGAAACTAGCGGTTAAAAAGAACCAAATTCCAAAAAAGGCACGACTGTAAACACCACAATATGCCAAAAATTTCATGAAAATAGAAAATATAATTGAAATTGTTGCCAAAGTTAGTGCAATATATCTTTTTGAAAATGCCATTTGAAAAAAATTTGATTTTTGTATGTTTTTGTTTGAATAATTAATATTTTGTGAAGTTTGTTGATTAATATTTCCATTTTCGTTATATTTTATTTCAACATCATCATCAATAATTATTTTGTCATCTAAATTCATATATATAATCCTTCCTTTAATAAAGTATATAATAAAAAACAGTTATTTGCAACTGCTTTTTAAATTTTTGAATAATTCTGTTACATTTTTTTAAATTCGTGTTATAATTAAACTATGAGTTATTTTGAAAATGCTAAAAAAAATTATGAAAAACTAAAAGAAAAAAAAGATATTTATGTTTTGGGGATTGAAAGTTCTTGTGATGAAACTGGAGTTTCAATCGTCAAAAATGGTAGAGAAATTATTTCTAACATTGTTTCAACCCAAATAGACATACACAAGCGTTTTGGCGGAGTTGTGCCAGAAATTGCCAGCAGAAATCATATTATGCAAATTAATAATTGTTTGAGTTTATGTTTGAACGAAGCTAATATGACGCTTGAAGATATTGACATTATTAGTGTCACTTATGGTGCAGGGCTTATTGGCGCACTTATGGTTGGAGTTAATTTTGCAAAAGCTCTTGCATACAGTTTAAACAAGCCCTTGATTAAAGTTGACCACATAAAAGGGCATATTAGTGCAAATTATTTGTGTTTTAGCGAACTTAAACCCCCTTTTTTGTGTTTGCTTGTTAGTGGTGCTCACACCGAAATTTTAAAAGTTAAAGACTATAATGATTATGAACTTATCGGAAGCAGTCTTGATGATGCATGTGGCGAATGTTTTGATAAGGTTGCAAGAGTTTTAAATTTAGAGTATCCGGGAGGTCCAAAAATTGAAAAACTTGCGCAAAAAGGAAAAGCAAATATAACGTTTGTTAAAGAAAATCGTAAATTAAATCATAGTTTTAATTTTAGTTATTCGGGGCTTAAAACCGCCGTTATAAACTATATTCACACAAAGCAACAAAAGGGTGAAGAATTGATTGTTGAAGACATTTGTGCATCTTTTCAAAAACAAGCATTTGATGAATTGATTGAAAAAACGTTGCGTGCTAGCATTATGTGTGGCAAAGATTATTCAAACATTGTTATCGCCGGCGGAGTTTCGGCAAACGAATATCTAAGGCAAAATTTGCTATTGAAGGGCAAGGAATATAATTTGAAAGTATTTTTCCCAAAAATTTCACTTTGCACAGATAATGCAGCAATGGTTGCTTCTTGCGGATACTATAATTTTGTGAAAAATGAAAATTTATCTGACTTAACTTTAAGCCCTAAGGCACGAATTGATGTTACAAACAATTAATGAAAGAAATATTTAAATTAAATTGAAATGTTAAATTTGAAACAATTTATGGCCTTTGCTTTTAAAAGTTTGTTTTGTTTTATAAAAATTCAAAAAACCTATAATTTTTAGGTTT
>CAJMEO010000132.1 GCA_905212505.1 uncultured Christensenella sp. | reverse complement strand
AAAACAATATCTTTAATATATCCTTCCGCCAAAACCGAACTTTCATCAACCGATGTTTTATTTAAAATAAGACGATTTTCAAAATATTTTCCAAATTTTGAGATATTGTTTATGTAAAGAACAACGTCATGTCCCTCTTCAACTTTTCTTAATAGCGAATCTAATCTGACTTTTAATTCTAGTTGAAAATTTGCACATTTAAAAAAATTATTACACAAAATTTTAAAGTTTGAATTTGAAAGAAATTCATAATAACTTTCTGGAGCCTCATCAATCAAAATTGCCAAACCTTTAAGGTTATTTTCATTTGTTGAAAGCCTGTGCAAAATTGTGCTGTTAAGTTGATTATTATTCTTTGATTTAAGCAAAACTCTCTGTCCTTTTGCAATTGGACAAAACAAATCAATGTCGGCAAAAATTTCATCATCGTCTTTATATATATTTGTTTTTAATTTTTTGCAAGGATTTAACGCCACAAGGTTGAAAAAGTCTTCCTTTCTTACAAAATTTTCACCAACCACATTTTGATTTATTGAATATATTTCTTTCAAAACAAGTGGCTTTTCGTCGCTTATATAAATATACTTTCCGCTGACTTCATCGCCCGATTTAAGTTTATAAAACTCGGTTTGAATGTTGTTGATAAAAACAACATCTTTCCGCGATTCATCAAGTTCACCTAAAAAGCATAATGAATATACTGGATTATCATAAACACGAACAAATCCTGTAAAACAATATTCATTTTTGCTGGCATCATCAACATTTAAACTTGTGCTATTATCATTAAAAACATCAAAATATTTGTTGGCATTTTCACGACGTTGATCTAACGCTTTTTGGGGAACAATAACATCAATAAAATCATTAATTGTGGTTATATTTTTTGGAGGTCTTCCCTGCTTTGTTTTTTTGATATAAGGTTTATCCTCGCCATTAATAACACGCATAATCTTATCAATTAATTCTTGTTTTTTTAATGTTGTTGGCGAATACACACCAACTTCCCTTGCTATGTTTCTTATTTCAAATATTCCAAGTTCTTGCAAATTTTGTTCATTAATCTTATTCATATTCAATATTATAAACAATTTTTTCAAAAATGTCTAGTTTTTTACAAAAATAAATATATATATTTAATTTGCCAATTTTTTACAAAAATATTCAAAATAAATTATTATATAATAATAATTGACACTTAAATAATGTTTTTGATATAATTTTAGTGAAAAATGTATAAAATATTTATATGTTTAAAGGAGGGTGAGAAGTATGTATTGCCAAAAATGTGGAAAAGAAATTGATGATGAGGCAATTGTCTGCACAAATTGTGGATGCGCCGTTAAGAAAGATGATCCAACAATCACAGCAAATCAACAAAACTATTCTCAATCTAAAGCCGGAATGGGTGTTTTGCTTGGGTTACTTCTTGGGTTGATAGGTCTTGTTATTGGCTTGTGCATTTATCCAGACAACACAGTAAGCAGACAAACTTTCATAAAAGCTTGGGCAATAACTTTTGGAGTTTCAGTTGGCGTTTCAATTTTATTGTCAATAGTTTATTTTGCTGTTTTAGCTTCAATATATTATCCTGGTGTTTAAATAAAAAACTCGTTTAAACCGAGTTTTTTATTTATCAAATTTTTTTGTAAACAATTATTTTA
>CAJMEO010000131.1 GCA_905212505.1 uncultured Christensenella sp. | reverse complement strand
ATTATTTAAAACATCTTGAACTCTATTAAAATTCATAAATAAACCTCCATTCTATTACAGTTGATAATAGTTGTTTTGACTTATGTAATTTAATTATATAATAAGTATATACTTAAAAACGAAAAATATGCATACATAATAATTTTTTGTAATTTATTTGAATTTTACAAAAAAACACTTGCAAAAAAATAAAATTTATGATATATTGTATGGTGAATAGTTTTTAACTATTTCCTTACTCAAAAAAATTGAGTCGATTAAGTCCATAAGGAGGTTAAAATGAATAAGTACGAATTAATGGTTATTCTTTCAAACAATTTGGCTGATGAGGCTAAAGAAGCATTAGTTAACAAAGTTAATGGTCTTTTAGAATCAAATGGTGCTAAAGTTGAGAGTATAGAAAAAGTTGGCACAAAAAAATATGCTTACGCTATTAATTTCAAAAATGAAGGATATTATGTTCTTTATAATATTGAATGCGAAGCGAATGTTCCAAACCAAGTTCAAAAACAACTACTTTTAATTGAAGATGTTGTTAGAAGCATGTTTGTGAAAAAAACTGTATAAGGAGTTTTATATGAATAAAGCATTTTTAATTGGGAATTTAACAAGAGACCCAGAATTAACTCAAACAACAAATGGAATTGCTGTTTGCAGATTTTCTATTGCTGTTCAACGTGAATTTACTAACAGTGAAGGGGAAAGAGATGCAGACTTTTTCAATATTGTTGCATGGAGAAATACAGCCGAAAACTGTAATAAATATCTAAAAAAAGGCAGCAAAGTTGCTGTTATGGGCGCAATTCAAAATCGCTCTTACGATGCTCAGGACGGGACAAAACGTTATGTTACTGAAATTGTTGCAGACAAAGTTGAATTTGTGGGCACGAAAACCACAGGCAATGATGAAGAACATGAAGAAGTTTCAAAATTAGAGCCAATCAAAGACGATGATGGCGACCTTCCATTCTAATTTTTAAAGGAGATAAAATCATGGCAGAAAATAAAAAAGTTGTTGTAGATGATGGCGATGACAAACTTCCAAAAAAGAACTATAAACAACAAAAACGCAAAGTTTGCAGTTTTTGTGTTGAAAAAGTTGAAACAATCGACTATAAAGATGCAGCAAAATTAAGAAAATTCATAACTGAAAAAGGAAAAATTCTTCCAAGCCGTCAAACTGGCGTTTGTGCAAAACACCAAAGAGAATTGGCAAAAGCCATTAAAAGAGCAAGAGTTATGAGTATACTACCTTTCAAAGGTGAATAATGCTTTTAAAGAAGTGAAAAAAATTTTTAAATAAAGAAATAAAAACAAAAAACACAACTTATGGTTGTGTTTTTTTGTTAGAAGAACGATTTTTATGATAATTTAAAACTATCAATAAGATTATGTATTGAATAAACTTTTCATTTTATTATTTTTATTATTATTTAAGTTTTCAATATAATCAGAAATCAAAATTATTCGTTAAAGTTCTCTTTTTCTTCAGTTTCTTCTTTTGAAAGTTTCTTTAAATCTGTTGTTGTGTTTGTTATTATGCCAATAATTCCGCAAATTAAAGCATTAACAACAAAAATAAGCCAAGTTGGATGCCAAATATTTGTTATAAAACCAACAAGCAAATAACTTATAATTGCCAAAATCATCAAAATTCCGCAAACAGCGTCGCAAAT
>CAJMEO010000130.1 GCA_905212505.1 uncultured Christensenella sp. | reverse complement strand
TTTTAAGAATTTCAGAAACAAAATTATGTGTGCTTATAAGCCCAAAATTTTCACATAAACTAATCAAATCTTGTTTGCTTGAAACTGGTGATTTTGCATATATTTCTTCTTCATTTTTTTCATCTTTTTCAATTTCTATGTAATGGCAAAGTTCGCCATTTATATCATTATCTAGTTTTATACTTAAAACCTTTCCACAAACTGGACTTAAAATTTTTTGACCATTTTTTTCAAGAATTTCTTGCCCCTTTTTAACTTCATCGCTGGCTTTGACCAAAATATTAAATTTTTTCCCAAAAATGACCGTGCTTATGTTAACCCTGTTTGGGACAAAACTTTGAATTTTTTCACATTCTAATTTTAAATTTTTTATTCTAAATCGTCTCATCAGCAAAATTATATCAAAAAAGAACAAAAAAATCCAGTAATTTATTGTGAAGACAAAATTATCAAGTTAGAATTTTTTATTGTTTGTGTAGATTATAAGATTTAAAAAAATTTATAATATCATTTTTTCTTTTTTTGTTTTATTTTGATTTGTCATCAAAAATAAAGAAACTTGCACCTTGAAACAAGCCAAGAGCCACCAAAAAAATGCCAAAAAGAGTTTTTAATGAAAGCGTGCTTATGGAATTTGCAATAATTGACCCTAAAACCGAAAAAGTTACACCTGAAATTATAAGCGGAAAAGCAAATTTAAAATTTATTAGTTTGTTTTTTGCGTGAATTATAATTGAAATTATTGCCATAACCGAAAAAGAAATCAAGTTGATCGCTTGACTTTCAATTTGATTTAGACCCCCAAAAATTGTTAAAAGAGGAATTAACAAAGTGCCTCCACCCATGCCCATTCCGCCCAAAATTCCGCCAATAAGGCCATACAAAATTAGCAAATATTCCATAAAACTTCCTTAAAACATCATTTTAATTCCTGCAACAATCATAATAAAAGCAAAAACAAATCTTAAAAGTGTGTTGTTTATTTTGTTTAATAGCACCGAGCCTAAAATTCCACCAATAATAACCCCTAGCGTTGTTAAGCCTAAATTTAAAATTTCAAAATTCCCTTTTGTTATATAAATTATTGAACTGGTAATACTTAATGGCAGTATGATAAAGATTGCCGTTGCATGAGCAATTTTTTCTTCAAGACCTAATAAAAAAATTAAAACCGGCACAACAATCATTCCTCCACCGCCACCAATAATGCCATTAATAAATCCAACAAATATTCCACTTATTAAACATATAATTATTTTTCTTTTTTTCATATTTTGTCCTTTCTGATGAACAAGGAGACGAGTGTATCATGACATTAAACAACTTGTTAAATTTATTAATTTTACTAATGATGGTTATACAAGACAAAACCGAAAAAAATCCAGTCAAGAAACTAACCTTAAAAATACTGACCATGCCTTAGAACGATATGAAGAAATTGTGAACCTTGTTTTATACGGAAAAACTTATCTACACTATTTTACCGAAGAAGAATATACAGAAGATACTATAAGCCTTAATGGAAATGATTGGACTTACAAGCAACACCAAAAAATAGAAACTATGCCAACAGAAGATGATTTTAGAGATGTTGTAAAAGAGTATTTAAGCTGGAAGGTTTCAATGATTATAAAAGGGGACATGCCAAGTGAAAACTAAACAATTTAAAATTTCCGAAGTGTTACAGTG
>CAJMEO010000129.1 GCA_905212505.1 uncultured Christensenella sp. | reverse complement strand
TCAAGTTGCGATTTATCAAGCGCTATAACAACAATTAAGTTTGGGATATCTAATAAATGATATAAGGTCTCAAGTACTTTAATTTGGTACTCGGGCAAACATCTATCCAACTCGTCAACAAGCAAAATAGTTTTTTTATCTTCACAATATGTTTTTAATATATTTTTAAATTTGGTAATTGATTTTTTATACGCATCGTACTCATCAAAAATAGTTTCATTAGTGCACAATGATTGTAGGTCCACACCATGTACATTTGCTAATGTTGAAAATATAATTTTAGGTATATTTTTCAAAATTAGTTTAGCCCCTTCTTTAATTTTTTCATTGTTTGATTTTAATTTGCTAATAGAATATAAAACTGGGATTAATGGATTTTCAAAAAAATTATTTTCCCAAGAATCATATTTTATGATATTAAATTTATTATCTTGTGAGTTCTTTTCTTCTATAAAGTCAAGAAGTGTTGATTTTCCACTTCCATACCTTCCATTTATTACCATTGTTAAACCTCTATCATTTTGATTACCAAAGGTTTCAAAAATATTAAATAGGTTATTTATTAGATTTTCTCTTTTTAATTTATCTTCAGCCAAAGTTAACATACTTTATACTCCTTATATACAATACACACATTATAACATATAAGGAGAAATTTTCCATACATTCGACAAAATTTGTGCTTTACATTTCCATATCACTTTCACGTCTGCGTTTACGTTCTTTGCGCTCTTCGAGAAGTTTTGTGAGAATTTCATCGAACTCATCATCGTCCATATCTGCAACAAACTCATCTTTGCGTTGTTCAAGAATTTCTTCTCTTTTTTTATCGTTTAAAAGCATTTGGTCTTCTTTAACTCTTTCGTTAAACTTGTCAGTTGTTTGGCGGATATATTCACTATCAACAGAGTTATAAACTATGATTGTTGTTTTTACATCACGATGACCTAAAAGTTGTTGAATAACTTTTGGGTTCTCATTCATTTCAAAAAGCATATTAGAAAATGTGTGGCGGAGTCCGTGGAAATGAATATTATAATTAGTCAATTTATGTCGTTTCTTCCAACCATCAAAAATTTTGCGACTGCCAAAATAAGTTCTTACACTCCCATCATCATTAGCAAAAATAAAGGCATTTTTGGCGGTTAAATCAGCCGTAACATCTGGATTTGTATTTTGTCTTTCAATTTGTTTTTCTCGCTAACGTTGGAGTGTTTCAACAACAATGTCCGCAATTGGAATTTCACGCACACTGCAAGCGGTTTTTGTGTCCGCAATAACTGTTACGCGGCTTATCACTTTGCCATCGTTATCAAACTTTGGAATTTGAGTAATCGCACGTTCTACTTTTAAGGTCTTATTTTCAAAATTTACATTTTCCCATTTTAGTGCCAAGGCCTCACCAATTCGAAGTCCGCCAAACATCAAACAAATGCAAAGCGGCTTAATAAAATTGCCATCATCTTTCGCAAGTTCTTCCAAAAACTTTACGCGTATTTCGGGAGTAAGTGCTTTATATTTATCGCTGTTAGTGTGGACTTTGTCGTGAGCCCTAACCTTAACTTTGCAAACTGGATTTTGCGTTACCCATTTGTTATCTATGGCATACTCAAAAAATTGGGCGAGTAAATGTTTATTCTTTTTTATTGTATTGACGCTGTAATCTTGGTCAATCATATTGTTCATCACTTTTTGCACAACATAGG
>CAJMEO010000128.1 GCA_905212505.1 uncultured Christensenella sp. | reverse complement strand
ATTATATGAAATTATATAAATTAAAACATCAATCATTTAAATTCAAATGAGTATTTTCCTATTTAATGCTATTTTTATAGTTATCACAAAACTCTTTAACTTCTTTTGCATGCATAATTGTGCTTTCAGTAACACCGTTTACTGATAAAAATCTGCATAGTTCCATAACAGTTTCTTCTCCACCAAGTTCAATGGCAGAAGAAATTGTTTTGCCATTTTCTTCGATTTTTTTTATAAGAATATTTTTATCTGCCATGGCACAAATTTGAAATTGATGAGAAACCGCAAGAATTTGATGAAATCTGGAAATTTTAGCAAGTTTTTTGCTTGTTGCAACCGACGCTTCACCACTAATTCCCGTATCAAGTTCATCAAAAATAATCGTTGGAGTGTCGTCAAATTTTGTTGTTATTGTTTTTAAAGCAAGCACAAGTCTTGAAATTTCCCCACCAGATGCAACCATGTTTAGTGGCTTGACACTTTCACCAAGGTTTGCCGAAAATAGCATTTCAACACTATCGGCCCCATTTTTTGAAAAATAATCTTCAAAATTTGTTTCATCATAACTATTAAATGCAAATTTAACCTGAGCATGTGGCATTGAAAGTTCAATCAATTCATCAACAATTTCACTTTCAAGCATTTTTGCTTTTTCGCGTCGTTTTTCTGTTAACTTTAACGATAAATTTAATGCAATTTTTAATTTTTCTTGCTTTTGTTTATTCAATTTTTCAAGTTCTAAATCAAAATTTTCAAGTTTATCCAATCTTTCTTTTGCAAGATTTAAAAAGTTTTGAATGTCGGCAAATAAAATTCCATATTTTTTGTGAAGACCCTTATAAATCTCAAGCCTAAAATCAATTTCTTCAAATCTTTCTTGGCTGAAATCTACATCAAATCGTTTTAAAATCTCGTCATAAATATCATCACATTCAATTTCTAAACTATTAAATCTTTCAAGCAATTGTTGACCTTTCCCGCTTAAATTAACAACATTTGAAAGTTCATTATTGGCTTTTTTTATTGCACTTAACAAGCCAAAATTGCCTTCAAAATAATCTCTAATATTATTTATATTATTTGCTATCTTCTCGGCATTTTTCATTAAAACAAGTTCGTTTTTAAGGTCTTCTTCTTCATTTTCGCTTATATTCGCATTTTCAATTTCATTAATTTGAAATGAAAGCAAATCCATTTCTCTTTGACGAGATTCTTCGTCTGTTGCAAGGTTTTTTATTTGAAGATTTAATTGTTTTATTTCATCATAAATTCTTTCAATTTCAGAAAAATCGAAATCAATAAAACCATCAATTAACTTCAATTGATTTGTCTTATCCAAAATTTGAGTGTTTTCGTTTTGAAGATGAATGTCAACAAGCAAAGAACACAAAGATTTTATATACATTAAAGGCACAATTTGCCCATTAAGCTTAACTTCATTTTTGTTGTCTAGAGAAATTTTTCTTGAAATTATTATGCAATCATCAAATTCTAAATCATTTTCTTCAAAAAATTTCTTAACTTTTTCGCTTGTGTTATTCACAAATGTTGCTTCAACTTTTAAAAACTCTTCGCCATGTTTAATAAGACTTTTATCAGCCTTATGACCAAGAATTAGCCCCAGAGCATCCAAAAGCACGCTTTTGCCTGCCCCCGTTTCACCACTTATTATGTTAAGTTTTTCATCAAAATTTATAGTTGCTTCTTGTGTTAATGCAACATTTTTTATCTTTAAAGATTT
>CAJMEO010000127.1 GCA_905212505.1 uncultured Christensenella sp. | reverse complement strand
ATTGCGTTTTAAACTAAATTAATCTTCGCATTTATTATTTTTGCTAAATTTGCAACCACAATAATTTTGCCTGTAAAGCCCATATTTTTTTGAAAGTTCAATGCTTTGTTTGTATCCATCTTGTTTTTTAAAATCAGAAACTAAAAATTTGATGTTGTATTTTTTTGACATTTCAAGCCCAATATTGTTTAACTTTTCGGCATTTTTATGTGGAGAAACTGTTAAAGTTGTTGAAAAATAATCAAATCCATTTTTTTGAGCAAATGAAGCAGTTTTTTCAAGACGCAACTTAAAACAAATGTCGCATCTAGCTCCACCTTCTTTTTCTTTTTCAAAGCCCATCACCACTTTTTGATAATCTTCACTCTGGTGCTTTGTTGTGATAATTTTTATTTTGCTTAAATTAATATTTTTATTTAGTTCTTCAATTAATTTTTTTTCTTCATTTTGTCTTTTTTCAAATTCTTCTGAAGTGTCGATGTTTGGATTGTAAAAAAATATTGTTATATCAAAATAATTTATCAAACGCAAAAGGACACTGCTTGAACATGGGGCGCAACAAGAGTGAAGCAAAAGTTTGGGTTTGTTGTTAAAAGTTTTTATTTCTTCAAACATTTGTTTGTTATAATCAATTTTATTCATGTTTTCATTATATCACATTATAAAAAATTTTACCACATTAAATTTGATAATGATTGTTAAAAATTTTGAATTATCATTTAATTTAGGCTTTAAAATATGAATGCTCTAAAGTTATTTTAAAAATTTTTATTCTTGACAAAACATATTATTTATTTTATAATTAAATAGAGGTGTGTTATGGTTTATAGTGATGAAGAAATAAAAGAAAAACTTAAAGGCATTGGTTATAGAGAGCTAATAAACAACAAAAAAATTTACCCTTTTTCAGAAGTTTTGAAAACTTTTAACCTTGGCGAAGTTAAAGATTATGTTAAAGATATTTGCAATGCTAAAATCAAACTTGATAAAATTTCTTATCCAACAAAACAAATGTTCAGGGTTTATTTGAGGGGAAATAAAGTTGAAAATTTTGATATGAACGTGATTGGACTTATGTTCACAATGGCAGAGATTGCAAAAAACTGCAATGACAAGCAAAAACAACAACTCGCTTTTCAAATTTCCAAAACAATTTGCAATGCCGCCAAAATTTTTTATCCCGAACAAAGAGTTATTTTAAGACGAGAATATGTTTATGTTACAAAAAAATTGCGCGGACTTGTTAAGGATATGTGCGAAAATAACGCAAATTTAAAATATAATTTAAGAAAACTTTATTCAACAATTTTGGGTGATTATTATTTTATTAATGATACATATTATTTGCGAATGAAAAAAACAAACAATCCAAAGGGTAATTATCTAGACTATATTACAGTTTCTGAACTTCAAGATTTAATTGACATTCAAAAAGAAGTTATAAAATCCATTGAAAAATATCCAAGCGATAATCATCTATATTTGGCAAACAGGCTTGCAAGTGAAAAGCGATTAAATTTTTGCACTCATCATGCAGGATGCTTTCCGTTTGAATATGTTCCTCACACTTTCAAACCTGCAAGAGCATACACTGAGTTTAACAAACTTCTTAAAAGTTATGGCCTTGACGCAAAAAGTTTGAAAAAAGATGATGATAATCTTGAAAAAAAATAATTTGTTTTCTAACTTTCAAAAACATTGTTAAAAATTAATTATGATAAAATTAAAAAGATAAATTAAAAAATTTTATAAGTTAATTTAGTAAACTTAAAAGATAAAATTTATTGAGTGAAATCAATAGATTTTATTTT
>CAJMEO010000126.1 GCA_905212505.1 uncultured Christensenella sp. | reverse complement strand
CATCTAATGTTGATTTTTTATGTTTTTACTGATATAATAATTCTCTATGAAAGCAGTAAGTTTGGCAAGCGGAAGTAAGGGAAATAGTTATTTAATATATACTGATAAAACAAAAATATTAATTGACCTTGGATTGTGCGAAAAAGAATTGGCTGAAAAATTGAATATGCTAAAAATCAATCCAAATGATATTGATGCTGTTTTTATCACACATGAACACGATGACCATATTAAAGGCTTGCAAACTTTTCTTAAAAAATATAATCCTAAAATTTATATACATAATGATTGCGCAAGTTATGCAAATCAAAAACTTAAAAATAGTCTAAAAAATGTAACAACTTTTTCTGATGATGAAGATATAATTTTTAATGATTTATTGATTGAAAATTTTAAGCAAAGCCACGACAGCAAACATTGCAATGGATTTTCAATATCTAACAATGATGCCAAAGTTTCAATTTCAACCGACCTTGGAAAGGTTGATGCAAACATAATAAATCATCTTGATTTTAGCAATCTCGTTTTTCTTGAAGCCAATCACGATGTTGATTTGCTTCTTGACAATCAAAATTATCCAGTTTTTTTGAAGAAAAGAATTTTGGGTGATAAAGGCCATCTTAGCAACAAAACAAGTGGCGAAGTGATTGAACAATTGTCTTATAATAAAGTTAAACAAGTTGTTTTGTCACATTTAAGTGAAGAAAACAATTCTCCAAGTTTGGCTTATAATTATATTAAGAAAGAATTAAACGAAAAAGACATTATTGAAGGTCAGGATATTTTCATTGATGTTGCAAGCCAATATAGAATTGGAACAATATTTAACATTCAAAAAAAATAATTAATATCTTTAAAAAAAGATTTATAAAATTGAATAACATAAAGGATACAATATGAAAAAAAATAATATTATTATAGACACAGACCCCGGAGTTGATGACGCAACAGCTTTGATTATTGCAATGTTTAATAGAAATTTAGATATAAAATTGATAACCACAACTGCTGGAAATGTTGGGATTGAAACCACAACAAGAAATGCTCTTTTCTTGGTTGAAAAATTTAACAAAAATATTCCTGTATGCAAAGGCGCAGAAAAACCTTTAAATAGAATTAGCAAAAATGCTAGCTTTATTCACGGAAAAGAAGGTTTGGGGCTTTTGAGGCCAACCACTCCCAAAATTTTGCCATGCAAAGAAGAAGCTGCAGATAAAATGTTTGAAATTATAAAACAGAATGCAGGCAACATAACAATCATTGAGCTTGCCCCACAAACAAACCTTGGATTGTTATTCACAAGACACCCTGAGGCCGAAGATATGATTAATGAAATTATTTTTGAAGGCGGCTCTCCTTACGGAAAAGAAGGGATTAAACCCCATGTTTCATTCAATATCTCGTTCGACCCAGAAGCTGCCAATATTGTTATGAACACTAAAATCAAAAAAACAATAGTTCCAAGCGAAATAGGAAGATATATTTCATATTTTTCAAAAGACCAAGTTGAAATAATAAGAAAAACAAACAAAACTGGGGAATTTTTGGCAACAATGTTTGACGGATATAAAAGCGATACTGTTATTGACGCGACAGAAACAAACGACTTGAGTGCAATAATATATTATCTATATCCTCAAATTTTTAAAACTTATAATTGTGATATATCAGTAGATCTTATTGAAAACCCGGGGAAAACAATAATAAAAGAAAATCCAAACGGCAATATAACTTTTGTTAACACAGTTGATAAAGTTTTGTTTTTTAACAAATTTATGGAAAATTTGAAAAATATAAAAGATTAAAAAAAACAAAATAATCACAAGTCAATTTAATATTAAATAATAAAAAAGAACG
>CAJMEO010000125.1 GCA_905212505.1 uncultured Christensenella sp. | reverse complement strand
TAAATTTGTTTCATCAACTTGTTCATTCAAACTTAAAACGGCTCTTGAACTGTCTAACGCAAACATAACTTCACTTTCTTCGATATTAAATTCTTTTGCAATGGTTGAGATTGATGGGGTGTTGTCATGTTCTTCTTTATATTTATTTATAAATTTGTTTATTTGAATATATTGAGTTTTAAGCGCTCTTGACACTTTTACCATGCCATCGTCTCGCAAAAATCTTTTAACCTCTCCTGCAACCATAGGCACTGCATAAGTTGAAAATTTAACGCCAAATTCTGGCTTAAAATTTAAAATTGCTTTAACAAACCCCAAACTTCCAAGTTGGTATAGGTCGTCATATTCTACGCCTTTGTTTTTGTAAATTTTTATGATGCTTTTAATTAATGGTGAATTATTGTTTATTAATTCTTCCTTTGCATTTTCGTCGCCTTGTTGAGCTGAAATTATAAGTTTTAAAGTTTCTTCTTGACTAAGCATTAAACACCAAAAGCATTTAGTTTTGAATTTTTTATTAATTTCTCCATAACAACCGTTACACCACTTTTACCATTTTTCTTAACATCAATTTTGTCCATAAAACTTTCCATAACTGTAAACCCCATTCCAGAGCGTTCCTCTTCAGGTTTTGTTGTGAAGAAGGGTTCTCTTGCCTTTTCAAAATTATCAATACCAATCCCCTCGTCAGAAATTGATATGTAAATTTTGTTTTCATAAAGTTTAACAATAATTTTTATATCGCCATCTTTATTTGGATAGGCATGCACAACGCAGTTTGTAACGGCTTCACTTACTGCGGTTTTAATTTCTGTCAATTCATCTAAAGTTAAATTTAAATTAACACAAAAGGCAGCAACTGTGCTTCGTGCAAAACTTTCGTTTGAACTTTGTGCTTTAATTGTTAATTTCATTTCATTAATTAATTTCATTTTTCACCTCTAAACCAGTTTAGGCATTATTTTGTAAAGCCCAGTCATTTCAAAAATTTTATCTATGTGCTTATTAGGATTTGTAAGATAAAGTGGAACTTCTTTGCTTTTTAGTTTTTTATATCTCCCAATCATAACGCCAATTCCCGTTGAATCCATAAATTCAAGTTCGCTTAAATCTATAATCACCTGATTATATTTTTCTTTGTCTAGAATTTCATCCAGAGTTTCTCTTGTATAGCTTGAACTGTTTTCATCAAGTTCACCGCAAAATGACACATACAAAGTGTTTTTATAAACACGAGTTCTAATTTCCATTTTTTGCTCCTATCAAAAAAATTTTAGCAATAACAAAACAAAAAAAAATATAAATTTTGAAAAAATAAAGTCTAATATTGTCAAAACAATATTGACAATATTTATTTTTTGTGTTAATTTATTAATGCAAAAGGACTTTTTTAAATGACGATAGAATTTATATTATCTCAAGTGTTCATATGCATATCTGGATGCATATATTCAACAAGTTTAATTTTAAAAACCAAGCAAAAAATGTTGATGCTTCAAATGTGTTCAAGCATATTTTTCATTTCGCACTACTTTTTGCTTGATGAAAAATTGGCAGGTTTTGTTGCCGTGCTTGAAACAATAAGACTTTTGGTATTTTTTTATTTAGATAAGCATGAAAAATATAACACAACCCTAACAAGATCTATAACTTGCATAATTTTTAGCGTTTTAAGTGTAATTGCTGCAATCTTCACTTGGAATAGCATTTATTGTTTACTTCCGCTTATTGCTACAATTTTTGTTAATATAACTTTAAGTTTTAAAAACGTAATTTTTTATAAAGTTGGGGCTATGATTTATGCAATTTTAATTATAAATTTCCTATTTTTAATAGGCTCTATCGTTGGTGGCATTTCACAATGTGT
>CAJMEO010000124.1 GCA_905212505.1 uncultured Christensenella sp. | reverse complement strand
TGTCAAATATCCCTTCGGGCTGCTTGACGACAACTTCCGATAATATAAACTATCGGAAGTGAAATGTTCACAAAGTTCACATTAAAATTACAAAAGCAATTTTACTTGAAACGTATTGCACTTCCAGTTTGTATTAACATCAGTCTGAAAATAATGCTTTGCATTGCTTTTCCCTGACTTTTTACAATATAAATATTTGTAACATTCAAATTTTTATACTAATCAATTTTATTGTTTTGTGTTAAAAAATCAAGTAATTTGTCGGTTATCATTTGTCCGTAAATTCTGTTAAAGAATTCTTCACTCAAACTCTTTTTGAAGTCTTCAAGTTTAATGTTTCTTGCTTCACTCATTTCAATCAACTTCTTATTTAATTCTTCTTCAGAAACTTCGATTTTTTCTCTTTTTATAATTTCTTCCAAAACAAGTTTTGTTTTTGCAGTTTTAATTGCGTCTTCTCTTCTTGAATCTCTTAATTCTTTTAAAGTTGTGTTCATATGTTTTAAATAATCATCAAGTTTAAGACCTTGATACATTAGTCTATACTCAAAATCTTGAATAAATTCATCAATTTGTTTTTCAATTAATGTTTCACTAACTTCAACAGTAGCATTATCGGTTACTTTATCAATTAGTTCATTCTCTGCTTTATATTTTGCTTGTTTTTCTTTTTCAGATTTAATTGTTTTTTTAATATCTTTTTTATAATCTTCTAGTGTTTCAAATTCACTATAATTTTTTGCAAATTCATCATCAAGTTCTGGAAGTTGTTTTTCACGAACTTCTTTTATTGTAACTTCAAACTGAGCCTCTTTGCCTTTTAATGATTCTTCCATATAATTATCTGGGAATTTTACAGTGATTGTTTTTGTTTCACCTTTTTTCATTCCAATTAATTGTTCTTCAAAATTGTCGATAAAACTGTGTGAACCAATAACTAAATCATAGTCTTTTGCTTCACCGCCAGCAAATTTAACACCATTTTGGCTTCCTGAAAAATCAATAGTTGCAGTGTCGCCTTCTTTAACTTCACGATCCACAACAATAAGCCTTGAAGCCTTGTCTTGAGCAAGTTTAAGTTCGGTTTCAATTTCTTCTTTTGAAACTTTAACTTCTTCTTGTTTTATCTCAATATTTTTATATTCTCCAAGAACAACTTCAGGTTTAACTTCAACAATAATTTCATACTTAAGCCCATCTTTAAAATCAATAATATTAACACTTGGGCTTGCAATAGGTTCAAGTTCGGTTTCTTTTTCCAAAATTTCTGAATAGTTATGACCAAATGCATGATTTATTGCGTCATCATAAAAAACATATTCTCCATAGTTTTTTTCAATTATATTTCTTGGGGCTTTGCCTTTTCTGAAACCTTGAACAGTAAATTTTTCTTTGTTGTGTTCAAAAGAATGTTCCAAGCAATGTTCCCATTCCTCTTTAGTTGTGTTAACAACAAACTTAACTTTGTTTTTTTCTAATAATTCTTTTGTGTAATTCATAATAACTCCTTTAACATAAACAATCAATTATAGCACAAAATAATTTTAATAACAATTGGTTTTTTGTTATTTTTTAAATTATTTTACAACGTATTAAACTTTTTTAAGTCAACAACCAATTTTTCACTCATTTTGTTAAAAAAACCACAAGTGCACAACTTGCGTAAAGAATTATGCTATTAAATGTATATTTTGCATTTATTGTTTTAAAAACATAACAATAAAATGTGGGGTTTTGTCAATTAAAAAGTTAATGTTTCTTTTTTATTTTTACTTTTACTTTTTGAATTTAGATGCTCAATTATATTATTGCATCTTGATATTTCGCTTGCATCGTTAAAACTTTTTGCAATATTAAGAGCGTCATAATAGCGAGTTAATGCCATATCATATTTCCCGTCTCTTTCTAATAAATAACCTCTTTTTAATGTGTCTTCA
>CAJMEO010000123.1 GCA_905212505.1 uncultured Christensenella sp. | reverse complement strand
AAATTTTTTTTAGTTGTGATATATTTTATACGGTCAAAATACGCACCTTGTGTAAATTTGCAGGTCGTTGCCAAAATTTTGGTGGCTTTGCAGAGTTTTAAAACACTTGGGAGGACTAAAACAAAATTAAAAGGAGAAATTAAAAAATGAGTGCTGTTTCTATGAAACAACTTCTAGAAGCTGGTGTACATTTTGGTCACCAAACTAGAAAATGGAATCCAAAAATGGATAAGTATATCTTCACTGCTCGTAAAGATATTCACATTATTGACTTAGAGCAAACCCTAGACCTAGTTGACAAGGCCTATGATTTTATTAAAGAAAGTGTTAACGAAGGCAAAACTGTTTTGTTTGTTGGAACAAAAAAACAAGCTCAAGATGCCATTAAAGAAGAAGCTGAAAGATGTGGTATGTATTATATCAATTCTCGTTGGCTTGGTGGCACATTAACAAACTTCAAAACTGTTAAAAAGAGTATTGAAAGACTTAACAAACTAAATCAAATGGAAAAAACAGGAGAATTTGACCTTCTTCCTAAAAAAGAAGTTATAAAACTTAAAGCTGAAAGAGATAAACTTGAAAAGAACCTTGGTGGAATAAAAGAAATGACAAAACTTCCAGGAGTAATCTTTGTTGTTGATTCTAAAAAAGAACATATTTGTGTTAAAGAAGCAAAAACTTTGGGAATTCCAACAGTAGGTTTGATTGATACAAACTGCGACCCTGAATATATAACTCATGTTATTCCAGGAAACGATGACGCTATTCGTTCTGTAAAACTAATTGCTGCTGCAATGGCTAATGCTGTTATTGAAGCAAAAGAAGGCGTTCAATTAACTGTTGAACTTCCAGAAGAAGATGGCGAAAAATCAAGCGAAAAAGCAATAGACGACATTGAAAAAGCATTTGCTGAAACAGAAGCAAAAGCAGAAGAAAAAGCAGAAGAAAAAACTGATAAAGAATAATTTGGAGGATTTATGTTTACAGCAAGTGATGTAAAAAATTTAAGAGAAATGACTGGCGCTGGCATGCTAGATTGCAAAAACGCTTTAACAGAAACTAATGGTGATTTTGATAAAGCAATTGAAGTTTTGCGTGAAAAAGGTGTTGCTAAAGCGGCTAAAAAAGCAAGTCGTATTGCTGCTGAAGGGGCCGTTGGTGCAAAAGTAAGCGGAAATGTCGGCGTTTTGGTTGAAATTAACTGTGAATCAGACTTTGTGTCTAAGGGAGAAAAATTTCAAGCAATAGTTAATAATATTGCCGATGTTATTTTAAAACAAAAACCAGCTGATGTTGAGGCGTTAAATTCTTGTGAAATTAACGGTGTGACTGTTAGTGAATATATGACAGAACAAACAATGGTTATTGGTGAAAAATTGTCAATTCGTAGATTTGTGTTGTTTGAAACTGCTGGCAAAATTGAAACTTATATCCACATGGGTGGGAAAGTTGGCGTTATGGTTGAAGCTTGTCCATTTAATGGTGGAGAAGATATTCTTCATGATGTTGCTCTTCAAATTGCAGCTGCAAAACCAGCATATCTAAACAAAGAAGAAGTGCCAACTGAAGAACTTGAAAAAGAAAAAGAAATTTTACTTGCTCAAATGCAAAATGACGAAAAGAATGCCAACAAACCAAAAGAAATTTTAGAAAAAATTGTTCTTGGCAAAATTGGAAAATTCTACACTGAAAATTGCTTGTTAAATCAACTTTTTGTTAAAGATGATTCTAAAACAATTGAAGAAGTTGTTGGAAACAATTTTAAAATTGCAAGATTTGTTCGTTTTGAAATGGGTGAAGGCTTAGAAAAGAAAAATGAAAACTTTGCCGAAGAAGTTGCAAAAATGGGCAAAAAAGATTAATTTGTTTTGACTGATTTTTAAAGAGTATTTTAATAAAAAGAAATTATAAAAATTGTTTATAAATAATTTTATTTTGA
>CAJMEO010000122.1 GCA_905212505.1 uncultured Christensenella sp. | reverse complement strand
TATGAAGAAGAAGGTGTTAAATATCGTCCTGTTTTGTTGTTTACAAATGATATTTCTCAAATTGCTAAGGCAATTCCAAATTCATACAAAGTTGCAATGTTTGATGATGAAAATGAAGCATTATTTTCACAAAGAATGAAAAGTTTAAGCGTTTTTTGCAAAAATGATTGGTGCATTTATATTCAGCAAAAAGATGGAATTTTTCAGTATGGTTTAATCAAGGCCACAAATTCAATAAAAGAACGTAATTTTCAGGCTTTGGTTGGATTAAGTGAAGTTTTAAAAGAAAAAAACAAATTATATAGTTTTTTTGTTTATGCACTAAATAGTTTCACAATAAGATTAAAAAGTAAGAACGGAAATAAACTTAATATTAATTTTTCTTTAGAAACAAAAAAAATAACAAGTTGGACAGAAGAAATTTCAGAATTTGTTGATGCAAGTTTTTCAAAGTTAAGAACAACAAAGAAAAAGCTTGGTGAAGTTAAAACAATGTTTTATAACATATTTGACAAAGCAATTAAAAATGTCTCTGGTGCTATATGTGTTGTTGTTGACAAAGATTATGTTGATAAAGGCTTTTTGAGTGACGGGATATGGCTTAGTGAACCAATTGAATTCAACAAATTATTTTTGCAAACAAAAAGTTTTAATGAACAAAAATTGTTATCTATTTGTGAACTGTTCATTTCAATGCTAAATTATGATGGAATAACGGTTATAGATAATTTGGGAAGGATAAGGGCATATAATTGTTTTGTTGAAACATCAATGAATAACGAAAAAAACTTGCTTGGTGGGGCAAGAAAGCGAGCGGCTTACACAATTATTAACACAAAAATCAAAAAAATTGTTGGTGTATATTTTCAATCTCATGAAGGTGAGATGTTCTATATTCCAGTTAGAAAAAACAAAGGTAAAATTTAATATGAAAAATTATAAACAATGTCAATTTAATATTTCAACAGAAGAACTAACAAGATTAAATGAAATATGCACAAAATATAATCTTCGTCAGGCAGAAGCAATTGTTAAATGCGTTAATAGTTATTTAAACGGCGAACTTGAAGAAAAGTTATACAGCGATGTTTCGGTTGAGGGTTGGTCAAAAAAAATAATAAACATTGAAGAAGAAACTTATAATGTATTTATGCAAGAAGCCGATTTTCGTTGCCGAACACTTGTTTCTTTAATAAGATATTCAATAAATGCCTTTTATGAGCATGAATTTTTGTTATAAAAAATAGCCTTTCGGCTATTTTTATTACACTGGGAATATTGGCAAGTCAAAGAATCCTGGACAGACATCATTAGTGCTGAAATCTTGACAAGGTGGAATAGGACAGTAGCCATAACTTGGAACCAAGATATTTGTGTTAACAATAACTTTAAGTATAATTTGAATGCAAGCATCAGCACTGAAAGTATTATTTCCAAGATATGTTGCATCAGCAATTGAAAGCCCCGCAAACACATCAATTGTGAAAGGAACGACTGATGGTTGAGGAACAAACAAAATCACGTCTTGGTTGAAAGATAAAACTGTTGTTCCACTTCCTTCTTTGCCATTAGCATCTGTAAAGTTTACAATAATAGGTACATTAACTGTTCCAGTTACACGTGCAAAATTTGGTCTGTCAGGGAAACGATCAATTACTAAGTTAGAAAAATATGCATCTCCATTTGTTTGTGCACTAACAAAAGTGAAGGGTTCAACCAAGTCAGGTGGAGTGATATTGGTTAATGTGAATGTTAAACCTGTTTCTGAAATTTGTTTTCTACAACTATCAAAAACTTTGTTCGTTTGAATACAAACTCTCTCACATAATCCGTTAAGTGGATTTCCGGTTATAGGGCCAGGGCACCTATTGTCTGTTCTGTTGTTTGAAAAAAATGACATATGTATTTTACCTCCTATACTTTATGATATTCAAGGACCTTTTTAATTGTTACAAAAAAATAATTTT
>CAJMEO010000121.1 GCA_905212505.1 uncultured Christensenella sp. | reverse complement strand
ATAATATACATTTTGTTTTTGTTTTAAAGCAACAAACAAA
Organism: uncultured Christensenella sp.; assembly: GCA_905212505.1. Lineage (GTDB taxonomy): Bacteria > Bacillota > Clostridia > Christensenellales > UBA1242 > UBA7868. Next base: position 1,957 of record CAJMEO010000121.1, on the reverse strand, counting down.
TCTTTGCTTGTTGCCCCCCTAATTTTCTCTTCCCTTGCTTTATAAGTTTTATAAAAAATCGTTTGATAGGTGTTTTCAAAAGAAGATAAAAAATCATCAAAATATTTTTGGGTTCTTGAAAAAGTGTGCGGTTGAAAAACACAAATTATTGGCCTGTTTAAAATTTTAGTTTCCGTCAATAACTTTTTTATTTCAGTTGGATGATGGGCATAATCAAAATAAACATCGCCGTCAAAAACTTTTGTTTCAACTTTTTCAAATCTTCGTTTAACGCCCCTAAAATTTTTTAAAGCCTGTTTGATAACAAACTTATCTATGTTCATAATATCACTTACGCACACAGCACATAAGGCATTCAAAACATTATGTTTGCCAAAAATTTCAATTCTAAATCTATCAAAAAATTCGCCATTTTTATAAACACTAAAAGAAAATCCTCCACACGATAGTTTTCGGATGTTTTTTGCACAATAATCAGCGTTTTTTGTGCCAAAAGTTGTTACATTTGGCATATGTTCACAATTTTTGAATATATTTATGTAGTTTTCGTTTATAACAATTCTATTGCAAATTTTTGAAAATTCACAAAAAGTATTTTCAATTTCGGTCAAATTTTTATAAGAATCGGGGTGGTCTTCTTCAACATTTAAAATAACTCCAATTGAACTGTTAAATTTTAAAAATGATTTTCTATATTCACAAGCCTCATTAACAAAAAATTCTTTTGATCCAGCATGATAATTTGAATTTAAGTTTACACTTTCGCCACCAATATGAATTGTAGGGTCTAATTTTGCTTGAAGAAAAATTTCGCTAATCATGCTTGTTGTGGTTGTTTTGCCATGTGTTCCAGAAATTGAAATGACGTTTTTGTAATATTTTAATATTAACTTTATAAAATCGGGCCTTTCAAGACAAGTAATGCCCATTTTTTTTGCAAAAATAAGTTCTTTGTTATCTTGATGAATAGCACCTGAAAAAACCACCAAATCGGGCTTAAAATTTTTTATATTTTTTTGTTTATGCTTAATAAAAACTTTAATGCCGCTTTTATTTAATTTTGTTGTAATGTCACTTTGTTTTTCATCACTTCCCGCAACAACAAACCCTTCTTTTTTCATAATAAAAGAAAGAGCACTTAAACTTATTCCGCCAATTCCAATAAAGTATATTCTTTTTATATTTAAAGATTTCGACAAATTTTGCATAATTCAATATATGATTTTTGCATTAAATTTGGTTAATTTTAAAAAAGTTATTAAAATTATTTGGAAAAACAGCAAAATATGTGTAAACTATTTATATATCAATAAGGAGAAATATTATGTTAAACATTACAGACATCAGAATCAGATTAGTTAAAAAGGAAGATTTAAAATTAAAAGCAGTAGCATCAGTAACTATTGATGGTTGCTTTGTAGTTCACGAAGTTAGAGTTATTGAAAGTGAGAAAGGCCTATTTGTGGCAATGCCTTCAAAGAAAACCCCAGATGGCGAATTTAAAGATATTGCTCATCCAATTGACACCGACACAAGAACAATGTTAGACAAAAAAGTTATAGAAGCTTATGAAAAAGCAGTTAGTGAATCTTCTGACGCTGAATAAGTTAATGTAATGACTTTGTTAATTATTAATTGTTTATCAAAACTTTAAAGATAAATTATTTCAAGTTAAAGTATTGGTGAAAATAATTTAGAAAATTTAATTGCTAGTTTTTTTGAAACTGGCAATTTTTTAAAAAAATTTTCTTCAAGCTTTTCACTTTCCTTTAATGTTTTTAAAATTTCACCAAAAAAGTTTTTAGCGATCTTATCACTATAAACCAAAACTGAAGTTTCAAAATTAAGATTAAATGATCGCATATCAAAATTTGCACTTCCACAAACAAAATTCTTTTTGTCAACGAGCATGGTTTTTGAATGCACAAATCCATTAAATAAAAAAATTTGCACCCCT
>CAJMEO010000120.1 GCA_905212505.1 uncultured Christensenella sp. | reverse complement strand
CGCAGGGTTAATCAATATTTTGACACCAGAGAAAAAAACTTAAAAACCATCCTTTTGGTTGAAAATATTCAAAATTTTGATTACATTTTGACAAATAGTGAATATGATGCGTTGATGCTTGAAAATAATTTGATAAAAAAATATCAACCACATTATAACATATTGCTTAAAGACGGAAAAAATTTTGCATACATTAAAATTGATTTGAACAAAAAATTTCCAAAACTTGAGCTTACAAGAAAAATTGATTTCAAAAAAAATGTTAAATATTTTGGGCCATACTTTAATGGTGTTTCAGCTCATAGTGTTATGGATATTGTAAAATTTGCTTATCCACTTAGAAGTTGCAATCTTTCTTTTAAAAAATTTGAAAAACGAGAGTGCTTGAAATATAGTTTAAAAGAATGTTCGGCTCCTTGTACAAACAGAATAAGTGAAAAAGAATATAATAAAATTGTGTTGGATGTTATAGATTTTTTGAATGGTGAAACTCAAAAAGTAAAAGATATTTTAACCGAAAAAATGCAAAATGCGGCTAAACTTGAAAACTTTGAAAGAGCAATTTTGTTTAAAAATCAACTTGAAATGTTAAATAATTTAAATAATAAATACACAACCCAGTTGCCTAAAAAGGTTAACATTGATGTTGTGGGGCACTATGAACTTAACAATAATATTGGCGTTAGTATAATGATTATAAGAAATGGCAAAATGATAGGTGTTGAAAATTTTGTTTTGATTGACAAATTTTTTGATGATAGCAGCCTAACAAATTTTATAGTTCAATATTATCAAAACAATAAACTTTTGCCAAAAGAACTTGTTGTTGACGAAAAGTTTGATGGGGCGGGTGTTTTGGAAGAATTTTTTAAAAAGACTTTTGAATGCAGTGTTAAAGTCGAAAAAATTCAAAAGGGCACAAAAAAAACTTTGCTTAAAAAGGCAAATGAAAACGCAAAAGAATATTTAGAAAAAAGTTTAACGAGTGAACTTCTTAAACTTGAAAGAACAATTAATGCATGCATAAATTTGAAGCAAAAACTTGGATTAAAGTTTGTTCCAAGACGTATTGAGGGCTATGACATTTCAAACATTTCTGGAACAAACAAAGTTGCCAGTATGGTTGTGTTTGAAAACGGGGAGCCCAAAAAAAGTGATTACAGAAAATTTAGAATAACAAGTTTTGATGGGCCTAATGATTTTTTAAGCATGGAAGAAGTTATTAAAAGAAGAATGCAAGAATTTGAAAAGGGGCAGGATGAAAGTTTTTCAACAAAACCCGATTTAATTTTGATTGATGGTGGGAAAGGGCAACTTTCTTCAGCAAGCGAAATTCTTAGAAAATATAATAGTGATATAGAACTAATTTCTCTTGCCAAAAAGAATGAAGAGGTGTTCAAAGAAAACCTTTCAGAGCCTATTATTTTAAGGAAAAGCGATTTTAGTTTGCAACTTCTTCAAAGGGTTCGGGATGAAAGCCATAGATTTGCTGTGACTTTCCACCGAAGTGTTAGAAACAAAAATGAACTTACAAGTGCTTTGCTTAACATTGAAGGCATTGGCATTAACAAAGCAAAAACACTTTTCAGGGAATTCAAAACAATAGATAACATTAAAAGCGCAAGCATTGAAGACCTAACAAAAATAAAAGGGATAAATCAAAATTTGGCGATAAACATAATTAAATTTTTTCAAAATAAATAAATTTTCAAAATCAATTAAAAAAACTTAACAAAGTTTTGCAAAAAATGGCATATTTTTAATGAATAGTCTGCCAATGCTTGCGAAAATATGTTCAATGGGTGCACAAGCCTAACAGTAATCTATGTTGGTGCGGGTTGGGACACTTCAAAATATAACTCAACAGCTTTCACTGGTTGCAATATAAGCGAAGTTACAGTAAAATAAAAAAAATAATTTGTGCGACAATATCGTTTTTGTTATAAAAAATATATATAATAAAAAACCAGGTTAAAAAACGAATTAACAGATTAATCTAATATTG
>CAJMEO010000119.1 GCA_905212505.1 uncultured Christensenella sp. | reverse complement strand
TATGTATATGTCACTTTAATAACCAATAATTTTGCCACAAGCAATTTTTGTTCCGCTATTTCCACTTGGGTCGGTTCTATAATCGTCAGCCTGTTCATGAATAAAAATTGTTTTACCAATTATATCCCTAACTTTAAATCTTCTTGTCAAAACAACACTAAATGCTGTTCCGTTGTTGGATAAAATCACAGGAAGGTCACCAGCATGGCTTGGATGGGTATAGTTTTGAGGGTTGTAATGAGGAGTGTTTGCAAAATTTCCATCTTGATCTTGATTGCAACTATCACCACTGTGAATATGCATTGCAAAAAAATCACCAGTTAGGTTGTGCGGAAGATTTGAAATTTCTGTTAGCACCAAAGTTCCGTTGTCAGTTTGAAAGAATTCAACTTTTCCAGTTATTAATGCATTGTTTTTGTTTCCTCTTATTTCAGCAATAGCTTCAGGCAGATGATTTGAAATGAAATTAATGTAGCTATTAAATATCAAATTATTGCTTTTATTAAAAATTTTAAACATAAATAAGCTCCTTGTCTTTTAAGAAATTATATGAAAAATTATCAAAAAATGTATAAATAGTTTACAAATTGTGTAAAATTTTGTAAAATTATATAATATGAGAAAGGATTTAGACTTGAAAAAATTGCTAAGTGTGATTTTTGTTTCTCTTATTTTATTGGGTTCACTCTTTGCGATAATTTTTGTTACTTGTTTTAAAGAAGATAATAAAAATTTAGTTACAGATTTAATTGTTAGCAATCAAAATTTAACAATAAAAGTTGGGGACAAAATTGACTTAAAAGATTTTTACACAATAAAACCTCTTGATATTTCGGCAAATGTTTTGTGCTTAGTTGCAAATTCAAGATTTGCAGTTATTGATGAAAATAATGTTTTAACTGCAAAAAATGCTGGAAATACAAAAATATATTTAAAAGTAAATTCGGGCACTGATATAATTGAAAGAGACATAAATCTTGCAATTGAAGATTTAACAGAAGACAATCAAACAGACAATCAAACAGGTAATCAAACTGATGAAGGCAACATTCAAAGCGATGCTCAGGTTAATCCCACTTCGTTGTCATTTGAAAATGAAAATATGAACATTATGCTTTCAGATGAAAATTGCAAAAATGAATTAATAGTTACTGGAGATTATAACACAACACCAGTTGTTGAATATTCTGACGAAACCATTTGTGAATATAATGTCAATTCTGGAGCAATAACTCCAAAAGCAACAGGGCAAACAATAGTAACAGTTAAATTTTTTAATGGAAAAGAAGAAATTAGCAAAAGTTTTAGTGTTAAAGTTGCTGATGATGAAAGTATATCAATTGAATTAACGTCGCCAATAATTCAAAAAGTTGACGATTATTATACTATTTCAATTTCAAGCAGTTCAACAAAAGGTAAAGTTGTAACAATATCATGTAAAGAAGATGATGTCAAAAAAACCGGATGCGTGTTTTCTTATGAGATAATAACAAATAGTTGTGGATTAGTTTGTCAATTAGATAAAGAAAGTATTGTTCTAAAAGCTTCAAATAGTGGAGAATCAGATTTAAAAATAAGTTTAGATGGAACTGATATATTTGTGATTTTAAAAGTGAGGGCAGAATAATGGAAGATTGTATTTTTTGTAAAATAATAAAAGGTGAAATTAAAAGTGAAATATTGTATGAAACTGAAGATTTTATTATAATAAATGACATTTCACATATGGCGAATAAACATTATTTGATTATTCCAAAAACACATTTTGCTTATCTTAATGAAATAGACAAACAAAAAGCAAAAATTATTGAAGAAATTATGCTAAATATGAAAGATATAGAATCTACTTTGGGTCTTAAAGATGGTTATAGACTTGTTATTAATCAACGAGATGTTGCAGGGCAAACAGTCAAGCATCTTCATATGCATATTTTGGGCGGTCAAAAATTGGGTGAGAAATTTAACTAGAAATAGAAAAATTTTGAACATAACATATATTTAATAC
>CAJMEO010000118.1 GCA_905212505.1 uncultured Christensenella sp. | reverse complement strand
CGTTTTAATGCAGTTGAAGCACTGAACAAAGCAAATTACATGTCAGAATTCGAACAAATAAAAACAGTGAACTATTTATCAAGCAAAAAAAATCTTAAACGAGATTATATTTTCACACTAAAAAAATCACTGGAAACACTTGAAAATCGCTATAACCAACAAAAAATTTAACAAAAAACGTCAAAAATTAAAGATTTTTTGACGTTTTTTTGAAAAAATGTTTACAAAAAAAATGATTTATATTATTTTTTATGGTAAAGTTTGGCATATTTTTCTTTTGTTGATTTTCCTCCTCTTAAGTGTTTTATATTAAAATTGTTTTGCAAATATTTGTGCAATTTAAAATATAAGGTCTCATTAAATTCTTTCAATTTTTTTGTCACGTTATAGTGAAGAGTGCTTTTTGGAACATTAAATTGTTTTCCCGCTCCACGAATAGTTAAATTATTTTCAAGAATAAAATTTGCCATAAATTCAATTTCTTTTTCGCTCATAATTTATTCTCCTTACAGAATAAAATATGAGTTAATTTGACATTTTATGACACAATTTTTTTTATTTCAAATTGTAAAATGAAAGCATTTTGCCAATTATAAGTTAAATAATTTTATTTTTTTATAAGCAATTTTACATTAAAACAACACCATCTTTATCACTGAAGCAAAACACACAATAAAAAAAGAGCATTATCAACAACAGGATAATGTTCTTTATTTTAGATTTAAAAATTAAATTTTTTATTTTTTATGAGCATCAATAAATGTTACAATGTCATTAACAGTTTTTAAATCTGCACACGCTTCATCTGGAAGTGTCATGTCAAATTCCTCTTCCATTGCCATAAGCATTTCAACAACGTCAAGCGAATCAGCGCCCAAATCTTCAACAATGCTAGATTCCAAAGTAACTTTATCTTCAGATTTTCCAAGTTGATTGCAAATTATATTTCTTACTTTTTCGAAAGTCATAAAGTGTCCTCCTATTAAAATACAAGTTCATTTTATCACTTTTTAAAATATTTGTAAAGCAAATTTAACAATTAATCTTTACTTGCAATTTCAATATAATTTAGCGGATCAATATTTTCACCATCTTTAATCAGTTCAAAGTGAACATGTGAACCCGTTTCACTTTCATTTGCAGTTCCAACAGTTCCAATTGCCTGACCGACGGTCACGTTATCATTAACGTTAACTTTAGTTTCACCGTTCAAGCCTTTATACACGCTTATAAGCCCATCATTGTGTGTAACTTCAATTATTGTGCCATCTAGATAGTTAGACGTTATTTTTGTTACAGTGCCGTCATAACAAGCAAGAACATCTTCTCCAACAGTTGCAAGCAAATCTAAACCTTTATGAATTTGCCAACAATTCAAATCTTTAAAGTATTGTGGCTCTTCTGCATCGAAACCCATTTCTATTGTTGCATTAGCAATCGGCATAACAAATTTAACCGGTTCATTATTAACAACAATATTTTCTCCTTGTTGCTTTGGATTTGACGCTGTCAAAGACAAGGTTAGAATTAATGCCACAAGCACAACAGCCAAAGCAGAATATAAGTATCCTCGATATTTTTTTAATCCCTTAATAAATTTTTCTTTCATAATATCCTCCTAGGCAAATTATTGACAGGAAAATTTTTTTTAAACATCAAAATATATATTTTTTCAATAATCACCCAAAATTATAGGAGTCCCGACAGTGATTGTATTTTCACAAAAAGCAATTTGAATGTTAACTTTTTCATTATCTATTTCAACTGATTTGTCAAAATTCAGCATTTCGCTAAAACCAAAAACACAAATAATATTGTCTAGTTTTTCAGTTTTAAGCACTTTTATTTTATAAAAATCAATAATTTTATCAATTCCAGAAATCAATCCTTTAAATCTTACACTTTCTCCCATCACAAACGACACTTTGCTTTTAATTTCTTTCGCATAATTTATATCTGCTTTAATAACATAACTATTGCCATTGTTCAAAATATTGCAATTATTAATTTTACTTGAAATATCAAGA
>CAJMEO010000117.1 GCA_905212505.1 uncultured Christensenella sp. | reverse complement strand
ATATTGGTATAAATTTTTTTAAAAACCCCCTTTTCAAATCAAATTTTATATGTTATAATATTGAAAATTTTAAGGAGAAAACTAAATGTTCTTAATTTTGAGTGATGCGATTCAAGCATTGACAATTATTTCAACTATTGTTTATATATTAGGAATAATGTTTTTAATAGTTGAAGCATTCATTCCGGGCTTTGGCTTTTTTGGGATAAGCGGAATTGCCGGCATTGTTGTGGGATTGGTGGTTAAGATCTTCACGGGTGAGACCATAGAGAGAATTTTGCTTGAACTTGTGATTGCACTAATTGTTATAATTGCACTTTTAGTGTGGATTATAATTTCTGCAAAAAAAGGTTTATTGAGCAAATCGCCACTAATTTCAAAGGGAAGTAGTATTCCAACATTTTATAATGATGACGACTTAAAAATTTTTATTGACCAAAATGGCGAAACGGTTACAACTTGCAAACCTATCGGAAAAATAAGGCTTGATAATGAAATTTATGAAGCATCAAGTTTGGATGGATTTTTGGATATAGGGACAAAAATTAAAGTTGTTGCTGTAAAAGATAATACACTTGAAATTGTAAAGTTTGAGGGGGAAAATTAGAAATGAATATAAGTTTATTAAATTCTTCAATTGGTTGGATTATTGGCATTGGGGTGTTTATTGTTGTTTTTGCAGTAATTCTTGCACTTTTGCCAGTTAAATATTGGTTTAGATGCTTGGTTAGTGGAACATATCTATCAATGGCAAAAATTTTTGGAATGAAATTAAGAGGTATTAACCTTAATATTATTATAGATTCATATATTAACGCAAAAAAAGCCGGTCTTGATTTGAACATTAATGACCTTGAAAATCATATGCTTGCTGGTGGTAACGTGAATAAAGTTGTTATGGCGCTAATTTCAGCACACAGTGCAAAAATAAATTTAACAACCGAACAAGCACGTGCTATTGACCTTGCTGGTCGTGATGTTTTGCAAGCAGTTAAAGAAAGTGTTACACCAAAAATTATTCAAACACCAAAAATTTCAACAATTGCAAAAGATGGCATTGAACTTATTATAACTGCAAAAGTAACAGTAAAAACAAATTTACAACGTTTGGTTGGTGGTGCAGGAGAAGAAACAATCATATCGCGTGTTGGTGAAGGTATTGTAACAACTGTTGGTTCAACCGAAACCCATGCACAAGTTTTGGAAAATCCAGATGAAATTTCTCGAACTGTTTTGCTTAAAGGTTTGGCAAGCGGAACAGCATACGAAATTTTGTCTGTTGATATTGCAGATATTGATGTTGGAAGAAATGTTGGGGCTGACTTATTAAAACTTCAAGCACAAGCCGACAAAGAAATCGCACAAGCGAAAGCCGAAGAAAGAAAGTCTATGGCACTTGCCGAAGAACAAGAAATGAAAGCAAAAACTCAAGAAAAACGTGCGCAAGTTGTTGAGGCTGAAGCCGAAGTTCCAAAGGCCATGGCAGAGGCATTTAAAGAAGGAAAACTTGGGGTGTATGACTACTATAAAATGCAGAACATTTTGGCAGACACTTCAATGAGAAAATCTTTCTCTCAAGATAAAGATGGAGATGATCAAAATTAATTATGACTAAAGCCGAGATTATTGTCATTATTCTGATAAGTTTAATTTTGTTATTTGTTGGCATAACATACTTTTTTCACGGCAGAAAAATTGAAAAGAAAAACAAAACTGAAAAACAAAAATCAAAAAAAGAAGAAATAAAACAAGAGGAAAAAATTCAGCCTGAGCAAAAACCTGTTCCGGTTGGAATAATTAAAGAAGAAAAACCAAAACAGGTTGATGCTTCTTTAAATAGTGAATATGATTTGGCACCTTTTAAAGATAAGCCAAAAGAAACGGATGTTGACAAAACAAATGATAATAAAAAAATTCAAGATGAAATTAAAAATCTTAGCCCAGAAATGAAGAAAATTTTAATGAGTGATGTTTTAAAACCAAAATTTTAAGTGCCAAAAGGCACTTTTTTGTTGTAGTATAAAACCACCAGATAGTCTGGTGGTTCAATAGAGGTT
>CAJMEO010000116.1 GCA_905212505.1 uncultured Christensenella sp. | reverse complement strand
GATGAAGTATAATGATAAAGCTGTTGAAGTGCGGGTGTAGTTCAATGGTAGAATTCCAGCCTTCCAAGCTGGCTGCGTGGGTTCGATTCCCATCACTCGCTCCAAAATGCAACATATTGTGTTATAATTTTTCCTAAGGCACAATATATGTGTTAATTTAGGGTTTCCCAAGCGGAAATCTTTTTTTATAAATTTTTTTGTGTATACTAATGTGTATACTAAATTTGTTTTTTTTGTTATATAATTCAATTGCACTGTCATTTTACACAAAACACAGCATATATGTTAACTTTGAGATTTTCTTAGCGGGGATCTTTTTTTATTTTATTTGTGAGTAGTATAAACTAGTTATTAGTTATATTATTATTTCTTTTGCGATTTATTTAATTAAATTTTTATTTTTGGGTATTGACAAATAAATAAATGTTTGTTAAAATTTTAGTATGAAAAAAGTATCAATAGATTTTAACACCCCAAAATCAAAAGAATCAAGTTTATATAAATTATTGCAGAACAAAATAAGCGATGAAATTCTTGGCTTTTCTGGTTTTGTTGATGAGAAAGATCGTCCTCAAGGCGAATGCAAAATTGGTTTTGTTGATGAAGAGGGAATTTATCAAATTCTTTGCGCAAATTTTTTTGAAGGGAATTTGATTGGTTCGGCAATATTAACAGAGCAAAACGATGAAGCAAAAGGCTATATTAAAAGCGTAGAATTTAATTTTATGTCTGATCCTTATGGTGAAATCTTTTTTAATGATGGGGCACATTATATTGGCGGATTGCACAAAACTTTCCCTGATGGAAGAGGAAAGTTGACAGAAGCAAATGGTGACTATCAAATAGGGTTCTATAAAGATGGCATGATGCATGGGCTTGTGATTGATTATGACAAAAATAATAATATTGCCTATAAAAGCGTTTATCTTGAAGGTGAATGTATTATTTCGTCAGAAAATGATGAAGAAATTTTAAAAGCACTTGAAGATTGTGGATTTAACTATAAAAACTTTTTAAAAATACACGGAAAAAATAATGAAGAAAAGCAAGACAATTTTAAACTTGAAAAGGTTAAAGAAGGCATAAACAAAATTGAAGAAAATATAGTCGGACAAAGAAATGCCGTAAAAATCATCACAAACAATTTGCTGCTTTCAATGCTTTGTGCCCTTCAAGACAATAAACCTATAACTTCTATGGTTTTCACTGGTCCAACAGGGGTTGGTAAAACCGAAATGGCAAAGCAAATATCACAAAATATATTTGGTAAAGAGCCTTTTGTTGTTGACTATGCAAACTTTCACGATGATTTTATGCTTTCAAGTTTGATAGGTTCACCAGCTGGATATAGCGGCAGCAAAGAAGAACCTCAATTTTTGAAATATGTTAGAGAAAATGCAGAAACAGGCGGGGTTTTGCTTTTTGAAGAAATTGATAAAGCAGACGAAAAATGCTTGAATTTCTTTATGAGAATGCTTGATGAGGCTGAAGTTCTTGACGCTCATAACAGAAGTTATAAAGTTAATAATTTTATTATTCTTGCAACAACAAACATGACGGCGAACACATCTCGTAAACTTGGTTTTTCAAACAGAGATGATGATGTTAAAGAACAAATGGCAAAAACTGAATTTACAGGAATGAAAAAAGAACAACTTGCCAGATTTGGTTTGGTTGTTGAGTTTAGCACATTCAATAAAACCGAAAAACGTCAACTTACGTTAAAAGCCCTTGAAAAAGCGGTTAAGAGGATAAAAACAATTAAAAATTATGACATTAAAATTAAATTTGAAGACAAATTTGTTGATGATTTGGTTTCAAAAATTAACGATTCATTTGGCGTTAGAGATATTCAAACAAGGGCAGCAAACACTATAAACGAAAAACTTGCGGAATTTATCAGAAAAAATGATGCAAAAAAAATTATAGTTAACTTTAAATCTCTTGAAGATGTAGAAATTTTTGATAAAAATAAAAAACTTATAGATGAAAAAACTTTTTAATGTAATATTGTTTTCTTAGATATAAAATTTCTAATTAAAATTGTATTATAAGAATTAATAATTACATCATTTTTAACATACTCATCCTTTAAGAAGGTTTCAATAACCGGATGACGTCCCTCAACAATATTAACCTCACGCTTTAAAGACATTTC
>CAJMEO010000115.1 GCA_905212505.1 uncultured Christensenella sp. | reverse complement strand
TGTTTGAGTGGGGAAAATGTTTTCTGATTGATATTAAAAAGTTGAAAGAAATTTAATTTATAACAAAAAAGCAATAAATTTTTTAAATAATATCATTTATTTTGTGTAATTTTGAAATTGTGATATAATTTAAGGAAGTGATTTTTTATTGTTTTTTTGAACAATTAAACTAATATTTAAAACTAAGAATATATTCAAAATAAACAAACAAAATAAAATTGATAAGCATAAAGTACTTTTTTATTAGTTTATAATATCACTAAAATTTATTTATACTATTTATAGGGAGAAATTAAACAGGTATGGTTAAAACACAAACAATGCCAAGCGGGCTTAGAATTGCTGTTAGTTCGATGAAAGGTTTTGAAGGCGTTTCATTTAAGATGTATGTTTTCACAGGAAGTTCAAACGAAAGTGAAACAAAAGATTTTGGAATTAGTCATTTAATTGAACATATGTTTTTTAAAGGAACTAAAACACGTTCTAATGTTGACATCGTTAAAGAATTTGATAAATTTGGAATTCAAACAAATGCCTACACAAGCAAAACCGAAACTTGCTATTTCACTTACGGAACAGGTGATAGTCTTGAAAAAAGCGTTGAACTTATAAGTGATATGTTGTTTAATTCAACTTTTGATGAAAATGAGCTTAAGCGCGAAAAAGAAGTTGTTGTTGAAGAAATCAAAATGTATCAAGACAAGCCTGACGCCGTATGCGAAATGGCTATGGATGCAAATTTTTATGAAGGCACAAACTATGCTCATGATATTGGGGGAACAGAACAAGGGGTGAGAGAAATATCTAGAAAGCAAATTTTGAAATACATTCAAAAAAGATATACTCCAGAAAATATTATTTTGAGTTTTGCAGGAAATGTCACTTTTGAAAAGGCTTTAGGGCTTGTTCAAAAATATTTTGAACCCTTTTTTGAAAAAAAGGGAAGTTTTGTGTTTAGTCCAGTCAAAACAAATTTTCAAACCGAAAAAAAACAACAAATTGTGATTAAAGACACAAACCAAGCACAATTAATGATTGCTTTTCAAACAGAGAACCGATACAACCGAAAAGCCCTTGTTGTTAACAATTTGATAAGTCAAATGCTTGGTGGCTCTATGGGAAGCCGACTTTTTCAGGAAGTGAGAGAAAAACTTGGTCTTGTTTACACAATAAACTCTTTTAATGATGTAAATAATCTTACAGGCATGTTTTCAATAAGTTTAGGCACAAGTTTAAGCAAAATTAAACTGGCTTTAAAAACAATTAAGAAAGTTTTAAATGAAGTTTGTGATGTTGGATTTAATCAGGATGAATTAATTCATGCAAAAAACAGCATAATTTCAGCATTAAAACTTAGAAGCGACAGCCCAAGCAACGAGGCGTCAAATATAGCAAGCCAACTTCAATTTAGAAATAAAATTCATTCAAAACAAAAGCAAATTAAAGAATATGAAAAAGTAACGCTTGAAGATGTAAATTTTGGTGCAAAACAAATTTTTTCAAAAAATTTTTGCATCACAATGGTTGGAAAAAATAATAAATTTGATTTAATAAAATTGTTCAATTAATGCTTAAATATATTTTGGTTAAAAAGTATAGAAATACACATAAAGGATGATTTATAATATGATGTTAACAATGCCCAAATTTATGGAAAATAAAGATTGGTATTATAATGACGAAAGCCAAAAATTATGGAAAGACTATGAAATGTCATGCCATAGACTAACAGACAAAGCACCAAAAGAAGCAATTGAAAGTTATTTAGAATATTGCACAACACTTTACAACTATGAACTAGGATATGTGCCAAAATTTGTAACTGAAGATTATAGAAAGTTTATTGCAAAATATAAATAAACTTACAACATTAAAATAAAAATATTAATTTGATTTATTAAAAATTTGTCCGTTAATTAGTCCGTTAATAAATTTGTTGTTATATTAAAAAAGTCAGCATTTTACTGACTTTTTTAATATTATTTAAAATTTAAGATTTGTGTATAAATTGTGTACAAATGGCCATTCGCTGCTTTAATCCCTTTATTTATAAGGGTTTTATAATTATACTTTTTAGCCTGTAAATCCGTCGACCTTCGTCTTCGATGGTTCGAATCCATCCCCAACCACCAACCACAGAACCCCAACTTCTGTGGTTTTTTTA
>CAJMEO010000114.1 GCA_905212505.1 uncultured Christensenella sp. | reverse complement strand
AATTATTACATTTAAAAATTTTGACTTTGTTAAATTTATACCAATCAATGAAAGAACGAGATGTTAAAGAATTTTAATAAAAAAAGCAAGGAAATCCTTGCAAAAGTTAGTTATTCTATAAGCCGAGTTCTGTATTAGACAAACATCTATCTAGACTTAATGTTGCCATTAAGTTCAAGCGGTGTATAGACTGTGGGACGAACAATCCACTAAAGTCATTACCTTGCATCAGATGGGGTTTACACAACGATTAGATCACCCTAATCTTAGTGAGCTCTTACCTCACTTTTTCACCCTTACCACAAAGTGGCGGTTATTTTCTGTTGCACTTTCCTTAAGGTCACCCTCACTGGGATTTCTCCAGCACCCTGTTCTGCGATGCTCGGACTTTCCTCGTGACTAATCACGCGTTTGTCTGAATAACTAACAAGAATATTATAAAACAAAAAAAAGATTTTGTAAATAGTTTTTAAATAAGAAAATTTTGGAAAAGATATTTGACATTTATTAATATTCGATAATTTGATTATCAACAAAAAAACCACAAATTTTAGTTAATTTGCGGCTGTTTTTAATCTTTTTTATGTTTTTAATCAAAAAATGATGCTTTACAACAAAATATAGCAATGATTAATTTTTTCCACTTATTTACTATTGTCTATCTGATTTTTATTTCTTTCAATCTCGACTGTTGTTATTGGCTCATTTTCAATGATATTTAGTTTTGAAATGCTAATTTCATAAGCCGTTCTCTCTTCGCTTTGCGTTTCGGTTATCTTTTTTTGATATATTCTTGATTGAATTCGACCTTCAATTTCAAGTTTTGTGCCAACCGGCAAATCTTTAACAAACCTTGCATTTCTTCCCCAAGCAATTGCAGGAATATAGTCACTTTTGTTATACGCTCTGTTAACCGCAAGCAAAATATCTGTTATTTCACGCTTGAATGGCGTTGTTCTGAAAATTGGTTGTTTGCACAAAAATCCTTTAAGTGTTATGATATTAGGATTTTTATTTGTGTCAACATCAACAAGTTCTCGTACAAAAACCGTTAACATTAATTTGCTTTTGCCATCAATTAATTTATTATAGCTTCTGAATTGTCCATTTAAAGCCACAATAGTGTTTTCAGAAAAATCTTTGTTTAATAATAATTTCTCAGAAATAGTGATTGGAATAATGTCGCTTGAATCGCTAAGTCTTGGAACTTCTAAATTAAATTCATAAAACTTTTCGTCTATAACACTATGGCTATAAACAGGGCTGGTTGCGATTTTTCCCCAAAGTTGTACATCATTGTTTTGTAATAGTTCGTAATTCATATAAATTCTCCTTATGTTTTTCTTTATGCATTTTTTAATTGTGTTCCTTGATTGTTTATTGTGTAATTATCCTTATAAATTATGTCGCCCACGCATTTAACAGCATAACCTCGTTTTTGAAGTCTATCAAGAACCATCGGAAGAGCCTCTAAAATGTGGTCAGAGTTGTTATGGCACAAAATGATTGAGCCATTAAAAACTTTGTTTAATATCCTTGTTGTGATGTCAACAGCACTAATGCCTTTCCAGTCTAAACTGTCAACATCCCACTGAATTGTTTTTAAGTTTAAACTTTCTGAGGTGTCAATTAATGTATTATTATAACTTCCATATGGTGGCCTGAAAAGTTCAACTTTTGCTGATGTTATTGTTTCAATTGTTTTAATGCTTGTTTCAAGTTCTAATTTCATTTGCTGACTGTCTAGTTTAACCATGTCTGGATGAGTGTTTGAGTGTGTGCCAATTTCAAAACCATTTTCTGCAATTTTCTTTGCAATTTCTGGATAATTTTCAACCCAAAACCCAACCAAAAAGAAAGTTGCGTTTGCATTATACTCTTTCAAAATTTCCATAATTTTTTCTGTTTTGTCGGCACCCCAAGCCGCATCAAAACTGATTGCAACAACTTTTTCATCGGTTTTTACATTATATATTGGAACTTTTCTGAAACTGTTTCCAAAATATACTGATGCCGCTGTTTGTCCGTTAATACTCACTGAAAGCATAACAATAGTTAAAAGTATTGCGACAAACATTATAAGAGATTTCATTTTTACAATTATAAAATGCATATTCCCACCTTTAATTTTATTATATTGTATTTTAATTTTCACAAAAGAAATTTGGATTA
>CAJMEO010000113.1 GCA_905212505.1 uncultured Christensenella sp. | reverse complement strand
AAACATTAAGGCTTGTTAATCCACTGCAATTATAGAACATAGCATACATGTTTGTAACATTTGCGGTGTTGAAGTTTGAAACATCAAGGCTGGCTAACCCACTGCAACCTTGGAACATAGAACTCATGGTTGTAACTTTGCTTGTATCAAACCCTGAAACGTCAAGACTTGTTAATCCACTGCAACCTTGGAACATATTATTCATGCTTGTAACATTGCTTGTGTTGAAATTGTTAAATGTTAATGTTAACAAATTTGTAAGATAAACTTGATTTGAACTTGCACTGTCACTGAACAAATATGAACAATTGGTTGGTGCATTGATTGTTCCAAACACAAAGGCAAGATTTGTTGGAGTGCTTGCACTTTGATAAATCCTTATTTTGCTGCTAAATGCTTTGTTTGTGTTTTGATATTCTGAAGGTAAGGTTTTTGGAGAATCAAATCTTATTCCCGTGATGTCTGTTAATGCTGAAATTCCTGTTATTCCAAAACTTGTAATTTGAGTTTTCCAATTTGTGTCAAAGGTTGCAACAAAACTTGTTTCTGTGAAGGTTGCTGTGTATTCTGCACCTTCTGTAACTTGTGCTATTGTTGGGCTGAACGCACTAAAAGTGTATTCAACAGTGTCAGTTGCTGGTTTTGTTGGATTTGCCCCTCCATAAACAGGGGTTTCACCGGCTTGAAGGAAATCAACTTTCAAAACTCTGTCTGAATTTTTCCAAACAATCAAATAGCTTGTTTTGTTTGTTGTGATGCTTCCCCAATCATCAAAGTTTTCTTCTTGGCAATATTCAATGTGATATGTAATTGTTGTTGTTAAATCGGTTTTTAAGTTTCCGTTTGTATCACGAAGAATTTCATCATTAATGCTTGGATTAACAAAAAATGCAAATTGCAAATTGTATGTTCCAGACATAACTGATGTTAGGCTGTTTTCATTTGTTGTGGAATAATAATACTTATTATCCTGCCCAATAATTGTGCTGTTAACGCCAATATTTGAAATAATATCAGTTTTTGTTATAGTTTGTCCGGCTGAATCCAAAGTTTGCATAACAACTGTTGCATAAGCCCTAAAATATACACTAGATTTTGAATTTAGTTTAACAGAAATTGATTTCACAAAACTGTTCCCTGCAATCAAATCTTCTGGACTAAGTTGCTCATTAATCGTTGCCTCACCACTTGCGCCAGAAACAGTAATATTCATATCAGCTTCTTTCTTGTCTGAATACCAAGCAAAAGTTACCGCCATTAAAGACGCTAAAAGGGCGACCACAAGACCGACCCATCCCAATATTTTTAATTTTTTTGTTTTACTCGCCATAATTTCACCCCTTTCAGTGTGTTGGACTAGATATAAATTTTAATATCAATGTCTTTCCTTTCCAAAATATTTAAACTTTGAAAGTTTAAGCCCCAAGCATTTACTTATAAATCTTCAATCCCTTTTTGCGCAATTTCAGCCGTTATGTTCAAAACAAAATTTTTTCCACAACAATCTGAACTTGCAATGTTATCACTAACCTTAAGTCCGCTTAAAATCTGCACAGCGTTTCCACTTTGTTTTGTAAGAGATATCTTGCTTGCGCCAAGTTCAAAAATGCTGTTGCTTGTTAAGGTGTAATCTGAAACCATTTGTAAAAAGTATAATTTTGTGCCATAACTGTTATCAACTGGAACAATTGTGTCTCCGTTTTTGAATGTTAGCGATGCACTAATGCTCAAAACTTCACCATCAACGTTGCCAGCATTTTTTATTTTTATTGGCAAACTAAAAGTTTTTGTTGAAGAGTTAATCGTTATTGTTTTTGTTGTTGAGCCAGACCTAACCCTCAAACTAACAACTCCTGCACTAGTGATTGCCCCCGTTATGCCACCTTGGTCAATTTTGTAATCAGTTGTGCCATCATTATAGTAGTATTCTAGTTGAACATAAGGATTCAAAGTTGAGCTGTCTTTGACCAGTGAACCACTTATGTATGCATAAGACACACTAAACACCATTCCTAGCACACAAATAACTAAAACTAGGAATATAAAACTAAAATATCTTTTTTTCATGTTTATTTTATCTGTTTTCAACATTTTTCTCCAAATTACTAATATAATAAAATATTTTCATAAAAAAGTCTACTATTTTTCTAAATTTTTCGTCAAATTTTGAAA
>CAJMEO010000112.1 GCA_905212505.1 uncultured Christensenella sp. | reverse complement strand
ATGTAAAATTAACAATAGGGCCAGTCATAAAAGATGGTTTCTATTATGATTTTGATTTGTCAGAGCAATTAGGTCAAGAAGATTTGGCTAAGATTGAAGACGAAATGAAAAAAATAATCAACAAAAGTGAAAAGTTTACAAGAAAAGAAGTTTCAAAACAAGAAGCTTTAGAGATGTTTAAAGAAAATCCTTACAAAACTGAACTTATCAATGAACTTCCAGATAATGAAGTTATTTCAATTTATTATACTGGTGACGACTTTGTTGATTTGTGTAGGGGGCCACATGTTGAAAACACAAGCAGTCTTCAAAATGTGGGTTTTAAACTTGTAAAAGTAAATGGCGCATATTGGCGTGGAAACGAAAAAAACAAAATGCTTCAAAGAGTTTATGCCTATGCATTTTCAACAAAAAAAGAACTTGCAGATTACATACAAATGCAAGAAGAAGCAAAAAAGCGTGATCATAGAAAACTTGGAAAAGAATTGGGATTGTTTTTTATTTCCGACTATGCACAAGGAATGCCATTTTTCATGCCAAAAGGCGTAATTGTTATGAACGAATTAATTTCTTATTGGCGTGAAATGCACAAAAAGGCTGGTTATTTAGAAATTATGACGCCTATGGCAATGAACAGGGCTCTTTGGGAATATTCAGGTCATTGGGAACATTACAGCAAAAATATGTACACTTTCAAAGTCGAAGGTGAAGATTTTGCAATAAAACCAATGAACTGTCCGGGTGGAATGCTTGCCTACAAAGAAAATTTGCACTCATATCGTGATTTGCCTCTTCGTGTTGGCGAACTTGGAAAAGTGCATCGTCATGAAGCCAGTGGAACACTTCATGGATTGTTCCGTGTTAGATGCTTCACACAAGATGATGCTCATATTTTTATGACGCCTGAACAAATTGAAAGTGAAGTTAAAAATGTTTTAGACTTGGTTGATAGTATGTATTCAACTTTTGGCTTAACTTATCATTTAGAACTTTCAACAATGCCTGAAGACCATATTGGTGATGTAAAAGATTGGGAGATGGCAGAAACAAAACTTAAAAATGCATTGAAAAAACTTGGCAGAGATTTTGTTATTAATGAGGGCGATGGTGCATTTTATGGTCCAAAGATTGATATTCACATTAAAGACGCAATTGGCAGAACTTGGCAATGTGGCACAATTCAACTTGACATGCAACTTCCAAAACGTTTCAATTTGGAATATACAGATAGTGACGGCGCAAAGAAAGAACCAATTATGATTCACAGAGTTATCTATGGCTCAATAGAAAGATTTATGGGAATCATAACTGAAAACTTTGCCGGAGCATTTCCATTCTGGCTAGCTCCAGTTCAAATTAAAGTTTTGCCAGTAACAGACGCTGTAAATTGTTATGCAAAAGAAATTTATGATAAATTAAATGATGCTGGTTTTAGGTGTGAACTTGACGACAGAAATGAAAAAATTGGTTACAAAATCAGAGAGTCTGCCAGCCAAAAAACACCATATAATATCATAATTGGCGAAAATGAACAAAATAATAAAACTATTAGTTTGAAAATTCGTGGCGGAGTTCAAACAAATGATGTTGATTTAGATAAATTTATTTCAAAATTATTGATTTTTATTTTATATTTATTCTCAATATTGCCTGTTTCTTTTCTTTCCGTAACATTGTATGGAATTTTTTTACTTTTTGTATGCCATACTTTTGCTTGTATTTCTCCTTTTGCATGCACATATCTTATTCCTGTATATTTTCCTTCCATCCATCCATTTATTAGTGTTGTTCCTACATTTACAGTGTCACCTATTTTTACTGCTATTGTTCCATTTTGTGCATTTATTTTTGTTATAACTCCTTGTTTATCTGAAACTATATTACAATAATCCTCTTCATTTACTATGTCTGGTTTTGCTGTTGATTTTACTAATCTTACTATTGCATTTGTTCCTTTTATTTCTATTCCCATCCATGCTATATCATTTCTTTTTAATCGTATTTTGTTTATAATATCTTTTGTGTTTATTTTTGTTTTCATTTTTCCTATTTCTAACCCACTCTCAACTACATCTTGATATATATTTTCCATTTTCTCATTTTCTTCTATTATTTCTATATTCCATATAAAATTAGATGCTATTGCTAAAATTGAGATTAATACTATCAAAAACACAAAAAATAACTTTCTTTTTTTATATTTATTAAATACAAATGGTAATCCTCTT
>CAJMEO010000111.1 GCA_905212505.1 uncultured Christensenella sp. | reverse complement strand
TTTCATCATGGAAAGATAATTACACAATTCCTAGAATTTTTGATATTGAAGATTTTAATGTAACAGTAAAAGAAAATGGAAAATCAAAAACAATATCGGGTTGCGGAAATTTCCCTGATAACTATTCAGAATTTAAAGAACTTATAGGAGAAATCATAAAGTGTTTTTAGACGACATTGAAAAAGATAAAATCGGGTATGTTGAAAATTGTAAGAATCAAGTAATGAACTACCTTATTGATTTTTTTGGGGAAAAATACAAAGAAGAAATTGAATCAAAACTAAATGAAATTATGATTATTTTTCTTAATGAAAATCATGCATGTCTTCCATGCCATTTTTACTCTTCAAGAGTTGACACCGAAGTTAATTTTTTATACAAAAAGTGGTTGCGAAAATCTTTTCCAAACCACAAAATAGAAATTGATAACAATGAACATTTGTCTGAGTTTGAAGAATTACTGTATTCTGATGAATATGGCTCTCTTAACAACTTGTTTCAAATAATAGCCAATACAGATGACAGCATAACAAAAAAAGAAATTGAAAATTGCAAAAAAATTTTTGAAGAGGAATTTGAAGAAAAATTAAATCAACTTTCAATATTAAAATTTAAATTGTTTAAAGAAAGCGAGAAAGCAACAAAAATAACTTTAATAAATGAACTTAAAGAGAATAAATTCATTGAGCCAGTATATGAAAATTTAAGCGAGTATCAAAAACAACAACTTTTTAAATGCTATGTGGCTTTTTCAATGCAAACAGCTTCCAATGGGGCTTTATATTCAAATTCAAAAACCAGCTTAAATGAAAGTAACCCTATTGAAGCCCAAGAATATTTCAACTTTGTTTTGTTTAAAGACATAAGACTAACGTTCTTGCAAACTTTTGTGCATGAATTAATTCATGTTATAAGCATGAATTCTCTTTTACTTAAAGATAATTATGGCTATTACAGCATTGAAAAATGTGGTGTTAAAGTTACATATTTTTCATTTGGCGAAAAAATTGACAAACAAATTGAATATTCGTTGATTAATGAAATTATAACTGATTATTTTGCTTATAACATCACACAAAAAATGTTTGAAGATGGAAATGAATATTTTTTGTCAAGTTTGAACAATTCAACTTATGCACAATGTTTTATCCTTGTAAAACCTTTGCTTGATAAATATTTTGAAGAGTTTAAAGACTGCTATATGTCAAAAAAACCTTATCAGTTAAAGAACTTTATTGGAAAAGACAATCTAAACACACTGGATGCTCTTGTTGAAGAGTTTAGTTGTGTTAATGATTATCTAAGAAATAAAAACTTTGGTTTGGTTAAATCCTATGAAGAAGGTCTTAAAGAAGCAAAATTGCCAGAAAGTTTGTATGTTAATCCAATGATAACAAAATATAACAGATGTTTTGCGAAAATGGAAAATCTAATTAAAGACATAGATGAATATGTTAAATCTAACAAGCAAAATTCAAAAGAATTTGAAAAAGTTATGTAAACATTTGTAAAATTTAATCATATGTAATATAATTAATAACGTTTTAAGGAGATAATATGAAAAGATTTAAAGGTGACTATATTGTATATTTAATTGTCAGTGTGCTTTTGATTACACTTGGCATTGTAATGCTTGTTAACAACTATGAAATTGGTCTTAAAATTGTGAATATTGCTTTGGCATTAATCATTGTTGCTTATCTAGCACTTGTTTTATTCCCACTTGTCAAACACAAAAGGGGAACAATACAAATTTTGTGTATTGTTGAATTTGTGCTTGTATGTTTGATTGCTGTTGGTCTTGTGCTTCAACAATTTAAAGTTTTCAACATTGCAGGTGCTTGCAAAATTGCCGGATTAGTTATTTGGTTAAGAGCAATTGTTGAATTGTTTAGAGCATATTTCTATAGGGGCAAAGATTCAAGTTATAACTATGCTATTTGGTATTTTTGCCTAATTTTAGGCTTGATAACACTTGGAACTTATATGTTTGCAAAGCCATTCTTTACCGATCAGCAAGTTGTTTTAACTTTAAGCATTGTTTGCTTTGTTTTGGCATTGGCACTTATTGTTGTTGGAATTATGTACATTCCAAAAAAGAAAGCAAGAAAATCAAAAAAATAAATTAAAAACTGCAATTTTGCAGTTTTTTTTAATTCAATAAATTATTAAATCAGTTTAATTTTAGTTTAATTTTATCTAAATTTTAATTTATCTTAAAATTGTTTTTTAAT
>CAJMEO010000110.1 GCA_905212505.1 uncultured Christensenella sp. | reverse complement strand
CCTCAATGCTGCATCCCTGTGCGGCAAGTTTGTGCAGATTCTCAAGGAGTGCCGTGCTTGTTTCTGTAATCGCAATTGTTTCAACTCCCGCCTCTCGCATTGTCTTAACAAAGTCGCTCATGTCTGTTGTCCAAGGGAGCTCATTGCATTCAAATTCGCTGCTGTTGTGGTTAAGGTTGAAAACAACAAATCAGACATTATGATTTGGGGGAGTAATGAAACAAACAGAGTTTGGCAAAATTCTTTTTTAGACGATTTTGATAAAAAGGATAATGATGTAAACGCGACAGTTGAAAGAGATATGGAAAATAAAAAAGCATTTCAAAATGCAAACCAAAGCGAAATTCAAAACAAAACAGTTTATGGCGAAGAATTTGAAGGCGAAAATGATTTGTTAAATAAAAATATTGATGTTGAAGATTTTTCTGATTATGAAACAGATGAAGAAATTGAAAACATTGTTGATATGGCATTGAATAAATTTTCTGAAGTTGAAGATGAAGAAACTTTTGAAGAAAAAGATTTTAAAGAAAACAAAAGTGAATTTTTAAGTTCGGTTGAAGAGCAAATTAATGAATTGTTAAATAACTATGAAGAAGAAAAAGCGTTAGAAGAAATAATTCCAAGTTCAAAATTTGTTAAAGTAAATTCGAGTGGCGAAAACTTTTATGTTTTTGGCGTTATTTATGAAAATGAGAATATAAAATACATAGTGTATGGAATTCCAGGAGAATTTAACGTTAAACCTGAAGATGAATATGCAAATTATTATCAATGGCTTCCATTAAATTCAGAAAATCCACAGGGCTATGGCTATTATTTGATGTATCAAGATGCTATAAGCGGAAACCAAGTTGAAATTATTTTAGATTAAAACAAAAAAATAGTTAATAATGAAAGAAAAATTATTGACTATTTTTTTTAATTTTGTTAAAATTTATTAGTATTATTGAGAATTTTATTGGAGACGAAATGAAAAAGTTTTTTAGTGTAATTTTATGTTGTATTTTATTTGTTTCAGTTTTGGCTTTAAGTGGCTGTGGCGAAATTGTTTTAAAAGATGGTCCAAGCCAAACTGACCTTGTAAGTGGCAATGGCTCACTTTCAGTAAGAAAAGGAGATTATCTTTATTTTGTTAATGGCTATGTTTCAAACTCTTCATTAACAGGAAGTGATAATAAATATGGCAACGCAAAAAATGGGGCAATTTACAGAGCAAAACTTAATAACGGAGAGTTGATTTATGACATCACAACCGATGATGAAGGAAATGAAATCAAAACTTTAAAAGAAGTTGAATTATTTGTTCCTAAAATTGCAGGCTTTGAATATAGCGACCTTCATATTTTTGGAAATACTTTATTCTTCACAAGCCCTAACACAGAAAAAGACAACACAGGCAAAATTCGTTTTGACTTAACTGATATTTTTGCAGTTAATTTGAATGGTGGAAAAGTTAACAAAATTGCAAATGCAATAAATCTTTCATCTTCTGAACAAATAAAATACAATTATCTTGATGGAAAAGTTTATGTGACATATACAAATGATAATAAGCTTTATAACGTTAAAGTTAATGGCATTAAAGTTGAAAGCACAACAAAAATTTCAGAAAATGTTTCAAGTTTTGGAACTTTTGAAGAGAGTAATATAGTTTATTACACACGAAGTTTTATAGAAGGCGAAAATAGCGTTTATGGAAATGTTTTGTGCAAAGCAAAGTTAACTGATAATAAAGAAGAAATTATTTTCAGAGATAACTATAACACTTTTTCAATAAAGAAAGTTACAGCACAAAAGATTTATTATTCAAGAACAAACAGCCTAACAACAAATGCTTATTTATATAGTCTTAATCTAGATAATTTCAATTTGGATGATGAAAAACAATACACCGTTGTTAATTATTCAGAAACTCAACACATCTTTGATTTAGGTGCAGGTTTTGAAGCGGGCGTTATAGTTAACAACAACAGCAAACTTCTTTATGTTTCAGGAATTGATAATATTGAAACCGATATAACAGAATTATATAATGGTGAATTTACAACTCTTGGAATTTTTGGCGAAAATATATACGGAAAAGATGCAGATAATAACATTGTTAGAATAAATATATTCAACAAAAATCTAGAAACCTTAATAGAAAAAGACGATAATATTAACACTGAGATGGCTCAAAATTTTGATTATGAAAACGGATATGTTTATTATTTCGGGTTTACAGAGGAAGAAGGCTATCCGAG
>CAJMEO010000109.1 GCA_905212505.1 uncultured Christensenella sp. | reverse complement strand
ATCGAAGTTCCCATTTGGCCATATCCAGTAAAGAGTAGACCTATATGAACCAACAATAAAAGCCATGTAATATTGCGAATTATCGCAACCTTGAACTTATCGGGTACATTTTCTGTCTCTTTAGACCTATACCGTTTATACAATCCATATATACCTATATAAGGAATGATAGTCAATACAGCTATAACCAACAAAGCAGGTAACGGAAATAACACATCACGTTGTATGAAATCCCCGTTATACACTCCCAATATAATGGTATACAAACAACTGCCAATTATTGCCAACATATATGGCAGTAAAACCAGCTTTGCACCATATGTATCTATTCTTGAGACATCAGACATAAAACTAATAAAATTGCTAACTGTTTATGATAAGATTCAACAATAGTTAACGACAAAAAGTATAAAAAAAATTATAATTATAATAGAGGTGGTTTGTGTGAACTATACAAATAGAGAAGTAGTTAAAAGATTAAAACAATATGATATGTTTTTGAGTAGTTTGAATTTGACTACTGATAGTCTACAGAAAGAAAGAATATGTGATCAATTAGATAAGATAGAGAAACAGATATTACTTGATACAAATACTGAGTATGAAGAGGAATATATTGCTTTATCTAGTAAGGAATCTAAATTATTGGATGAAGAGAAGGATAGGTTAAGAGATCTTATTTCTTTAATAGAGGGTAGACGTGAATATTTGAATCAAAGAAAAGAAAGACATAGGGATATAACTGGTTCTCTTGTTGAACTTACTACTTTTCTTGGTGAAGATAAACTTACCTTTTATAAAAGAAAATTAAAGATTATTTTGTTTTAAATTATATTTGTTAAAGATGTTTAATTTCAAAACCATTTAATTTCGCCTATAATAGCGAGTTTTAGCAAGGAGGAAAATTTATGTTTTGTGTTTTAGAAACAGGTGGAAAACAATATAAAGTTTCTGTTGGCGATTGTTTCAATGTTGAAAAAATCGATGCTAATGTTAACGAAAATGTAGATTTAAAAGTTTTGATGCTAGTTGATGGCGACAAAATTGAAACTGGAAATCCATATTTAGCAAAAACAGCAAAATGCGAAATTGTTAAACAAGGCAAAGAAGCAAAAATTATTGTTATCCGTTATAAAGCAAAAAAGAACGTTAAAAAACGTCAAGGTCATCGTCAACCTTTCACAACTTTAAGATTAATTGAAGTTAAATAATGACGACTGTTGAACTTTATTATAACGATGATAATAAAATAATCAAAGTTTTGGTTTCTGGTCACGCTGGGTTTAAAGAATCTGACGACATAGTGTGTGCTAGCATTTCGGCAATAACTCAAACAGCACTTTTGGGGCTTATTAAGGTTGTTGGGCTTGATATAGATTATGAAGTTGAAGACGGATATTTAAGTTTTGAAATTCCGCAGAATTTAGATTTGACTGACCAAACAAAAGTTGATGCGATTGTTCAAACAATGAAAGAAGGTTTGCTTGACGTAGAGTCGGGTTACAAAAAATTTGTTAAATTGGAGGAAATATATAATGTTTATTAATTTGCAGTTATTTGCTCACCACAAAGGTGGCGGAAGCACAAAAAATGGTAGAGATAGCATTGCAAAACGTCTTGGCGTTAAAAAATATGATGGCGAAAGCGTTTTGGCAGGTAATATTATTGTTCGTCAAAGAGGAACAAAAATTCATCCTGGAAAAAATGTTGGAATGGGTAAAGACTACACTTTGTTTGCTTTAACTGATGGAGTTGTTAAATTTGGTTACAAAGCAAAAGATAAAAAATGTGTAAGTATCGTTACTGAATAATAAAAAATTAAGTTAAAATTTGGTTGCAATTAGCACCAAATTTTTTTATAAATTTATATTTTAGTTTTGTCTTAAACAAATAGTTGAAAATGTTATTTTAATTTGGTATAATAAATTATGCAAAATTATCATGTCAAGCAAAATAAAATTATTGTTACAAATTTATCCGAATTTAATATCAAACATATTTTGGAATGCGGTCAAATATTTAGATATAAAAATTTATTAGACCATTATGAAGTTTTTAGTCTTAACAAAAAAGCCAAGATTTTTACTTTTGATGATAGGGTAGAAATTGAAACAAAAGATATAAATTATTTTATAAATTTCTTTGATTTGAACACTTCATACACCAAAATTAAAGAAGAACTTTCAAAATTTAATATTTTAAGCAATAGTATTGAGCAGGCATATGGAATTAGAATATTAAATCAAAACG
>CAJMEO010000108.1 GCA_905212505.1 uncultured Christensenella sp. | reverse complement strand
CAGAACGTCGTGAGACAGTTCGGTCCCTATCCATCGTGGGCGTAGGATATTTGAGTGGGGCTGCCCCTAGTACGAGAGGACCGGGGTGGACGCACCAATGGTGCACCAGTTGTCACGCCAGTGGCATAGCTGGGTAGCGATGTGCGGAAGAGATAAACGCTGAAAGCATCTAAGCGTGAAACTCGCCACAAGATTAGATATCCCATAGCATAAGCTAGTAAGGACCCTTGTAGACGACAAGGTTGATAGGTTGGGTGTGGAAGCGCAGTAATGCGTGTAGCTGACCAATACTAATAGTTCGAGGGCTTGATCACATAATTAAGTGATAAATCACAAAACAGATCGATAAGTTCTATTTTCAATATGCGGTTGTGAGTGTGCTAAAAACAACTCAACCATTGTTGGTGATTTTAGCGTAGAGGTCCACCTGTTCTCATTCCGAACACAGAAGTTAAGCTCTACAGCGGTGAAAATACTTGGCTGGCGACGGTCCGGGAAAATAGCTCATTGCCAACTTCAAATTAAAAAATCTTCACATTTATTGTGGAGATTTTTTTTGTTATACTACAATTTATATTTTATATTCATTTTATATTCCACTTTAATTTTGCAATAAGAAAAAGTCTAAAAAAATGATTATTGAATATAATAAAATATATCACATGTAACAAATGTGGGTTTATGTAAAAAAAAGTAGAAAAAACGTAGAATTTTGCACCAAATACTTGACATTGTTATGTTTTGTGATATAATTATAGTATCAAATGAAAATTTGAGAAAAATAATTGGGAATTGCTCAGCCCCCTTTTATGAGGTGAAGTGAGATTTAAAAAAAGAATTGGGAATTACTCAGCCCGTAAGTGAGAATCAAAAAAATAATTGGGAATTACTCAGCCCGTAAGTGAGATTTAAAAAAGTGGCATAGGTTTTCCTATGCCATTTTTATAGGAGAATTAACATGAAAAACAATGCAAAGATGAAAATTGTAACATTAGATGCAAAGTATATCAACTATCTCAGTCAATTTGACAGCCGTGTATGTTACAATAAAGATGGTAACCACACACGCCCTTATATTGGCGTAGTTTTCGCTTTGAGAAATTTTGAATATTTTGCGCCATTAACTTCAAGTGGAAAAGGTAAAAAGTTAATTTCAAAACCTAAAAATGAAAGTATAACGTTTTATCCAATTGATAATTGTAATCTTGGTGGAATAAATTTGAACAACATGATACCAATAACAAATAATGTTGTTAATTCTCTAAACTTGAATGTCACATCTCAAGATAGCAAGAGTGAAATGAAATATAAAATTTTGTTAATGCAACAATTAAATTTTTGCAATGCTCATGAAAAAGAAATAAGAACAAAAGCGAACAAAATATATGCCATGAAAACCCAAAACAAATTATTTCCTAATTACGATTCAATAACCTGTGATTTTAAACTTTTAGAATCAAAAGCCAAGCAATATAAATAAAGCACCAAGACTGGTGTTTTTTTATTGTCCACATATTAATTTTTTTAGTTTGTTTAACAAAAATAAAACTTAAACAAAAAAACTGCACAAAAGCAGTTAATTTTTTATATTTTTTATATTCATATTTGGTGTATATAATTGAACATATTTTTCTAATTTTACAAAATTACAGCATCTTTTGAAAACTTCTTTTCTTAACCGGCCATTTTTATAACCCTCATAAAGATTGGTCGCTTTTTTAATTATTTTGTCTGCGTTTTTATTAAAAAAATCTAGTTGATTTAATAACAAAAGTTTATATTTAAAATCATTAATGTTGTCAAAGTTTATATTAATTATTGCAGAGTCGTGAATGGGAATCATATTGTTTAAATTGATTGCTCCCAATTTGCCACCATCTATCTTAATAAAATCATCATTATTTTTCATGGCAAAGAATTTCTCTCTTGGTGATGAAAGTGGAGCATAATATTTGTTTGATTCAACTTCAAACAAAATTCCAATGTAAGGTCGCTTTTGTCCTTTATTAAAACGCACTTTGTTATCATATTTAGATAAATATTTTATATACTTGTCACTAACATAAATTATTTGAATTTTCTTTAACTTTTTATCATTTTGCATACTTTCATTCCTTTGTAAAAAAAATGTGGGAGAATACATCTCCCACCTCTTTTAATCCTTATTTAAATGGCAAAGGTACTCCGCTTTTTTAATGTTTACTCAGGGCTAAACAACTCCCGCTTTTTTAATCCTTATTGGGCAAAGGCACTCCGTC
>CAJMEO010000107.1 GCA_905212505.1 uncultured Christensenella sp. | reverse complement strand
TTTTTTAATCAGAACAAAAAGAAAAAAAATTAAAATTTTAAAATAAAAAAATTAAAACAAATTTAAAAAATATAAATTGTATAACGAAAGAAACAAAAAGATAATAAATAATATAACAAAAAAAATCCTTAAAATTTTAAGGATTTTTTAATTTATTAAAGCACTTTTATGATTTATCTTAAAAAAGTTTTATATATTTTTTTTATTTCAAAAATTTTAAGTAAGATTTTTTTCTTTTAAATCATTTTTTTCGTCATCAACAACCAAAACTTCAGTGGTAAGCAAAGTTGCGGCAACACTTCCGGCATTTTGAATTGCACTTCTGGCAACTTTTGTTGGGTCAATAATGCCAGCTTCAAACATGTTAACGAATTTGTCGTTTAAAGCATCATAGCCATAAAAATTATCATTTTTTTTCAAAACCTCACTAATAATCAAACTGCCTTCAACGCCACTGTTTTTAGCAATTTGTTTGATAGGTTCTTGAATTGCTTTAAGAACAATCTGCGCTCCGATTTTTTCATCTCCAGAAAGGGTAGATATTAAATTTTCAAGGTTGGGTATAGCGCTTAAATAACTGCTTCCGCCACCAACAACAACACCTTCTTGAGTGGCTGCTTTAGTTGCCGACAAAGCATCTTCAAGTCTTAGTTTTTTATCTTGCATTTCAACTTCAGTTATTGCACCAACCTTAATTATTGCAACGCCTCCAACAAGTTTTGCAAGTCTTTCTTCAAGTTTTGTTTTGTCATAATCACTTGTTGTGTTTTCAAGTTGAGTTTTAATTTGACAAACTCTTTTTTTAATTTCTTCTTTGTCACCAAAGCCTTCAACAATGGTTGTGTTGTCTTTATCAACCTTAATTTGCCTTGCTTTCCCGAGCATTTCAACATTAACATCTTTAAGTTCAACGCCAAGTTCGTTAGAAACAAGTTTGGCACCAGTAAGAACACAAATATCATTCAAAATATCCGTTCGTTTATCGCCAAAACTTGGGGCTTTTGTTATTGCAACATTAAAAGTTCCTCTAAGTTTGTTAACAACAATTGTTGCTAATGCTTCGCTTTCAATATCATCGCAAATAATCAAAAGTTTAAGATTGTTTTGAACAACTTGTTCAAGAAGCGGTAAAATTTCTTGAATGTTAGTAATTTTTTTGTCGGTAACCAAAATGTTGGCATTGTCAAAAACTGTTTCAACCTTTTCCATATCAGTTGCAAGATAGGTGCTAACCAAACCTCTGTCAAATTGAAGGCCTTCAACAACTGAAAGTTCGGTTTTCATTGTTTTGCTTTCTTCAATAGAGATAACTCCATCTTTTCCAACTTTTTCAAAGGCATCTGCAATAATTGAACCAATTTCTTCGTCTTGACTTGATATTGTTGCAACATTTTTAATATCTTCTTTGCTTGAAATTGGTTTTGAAACTTCTTTAAGTTTTTCTGTAACAACATCAACTGCCTTAAAAATTCCTTTTCTCAAAATAATAGGGTTGGCACCAGCAGTGAAGTTTTTCATGCCTTCTTTTATAATGCTTTGAGCAAGCACACAACTTGTTGTTGTTCCGTCACCAGCAACATCGTTAGTCTTAATGCTAACTTCTTTAATTAGGTTTGCACCCAAGTTTTCAAATGGGTCAGAAAGTTCAATTTCTTTTGCAATAGTAACACCATCATTTGTGATAAGTGGGGTTGAAAACTTTCTTTCCAAAACCACATTTCTTCCTTTTGGTCCAAGAGTGATTTTAACAGTTTCGGCAACAGCATTAACACCATTTTCAAGTGCTTTTCTCGCATCTTCGCCATATAATATTTTTTTTGCCATAATAATCTCCTAATAATAAATTTTTAAATTCGTCATAAAAGCATCAAATTGTTTTTTATAAGTATTTTTGTATATTGCACGAAAAGTGATAATAAAAAATAAACAAAAAGAGCAATTTGATTGAAATATTTTGTGATTATTCTTCAATTATTGCCAAAATATCGGCTTGACGAACAACAACAAACTCTTCGCCATCAATTTTAATATTGCTTCCAGCATATTTGCTGAACACAACTTTGTCGCCAGTTTTAACAATCATTTTAATTTCTTTTCCGTCAACAAATCCGCCTTCGCCAACACTAATAACAGTTGCCACTTGTGGTTTTTCTTTGTCTGAAACAGGCAAGAATATTCCGCTATTTGTTGTTTCACTTATTTTTTCTTCTTTCAAAACAACTTTGTCAAATAAAGGTTTTAATTTCATAATTCCTCCTATGCAAAAG
>CAJMEO010000106.1 GCA_905212505.1 uncultured Christensenella sp. | reverse complement strand
GTTTTTTAATTTTATGGCTCTTTTGTCGCGAAAAATAAGATATAGGCGCAATATTAATATTAAGAAAGATGGACTAAACTTAATTTATTATAAACACATAATTAATTTTAGTTATGAACAATATTTGGAAGAGATCAAAAAATATTATAATTTCCCAAAAGATTATGAGTTTGATGGGCTTGACTATGATTTAAGCAAACAAATTATTGCAATAAGCGATGTTACAAATTTAAAATTTACTTATTTTAATATAAGTTTAATTTTTTTATTCGTTGAATTAATTTTAACTGTTCTTGATATTACTTTGGTTGGGCTTAATGTTTAATATGGAACAAATCTATCAAAATTTTATTTCTTGGCTAAATGGACTTATAGAAGACGACCCAATTCCTTATGAAATTAAAAGTTTAGTTTTTTATTTAAACAATCATTTTGAAATTGGATTTAGTGGAACAGAACAAAATAAAGTTGAAAAAATTGATTTAAATTTTTATTTTCCCCTAGAAGCTGAATTTTTTTATTGTCCAAAATTAACAAGGATACTTATAAAAAACAATAAAGCGAAAAACCTGGAAATATTAAGCTTGTTATTGACTAGATTAAAAAAAGATAAATATTTCAAAAATTTTAAAATTTTTTTTGGGTTTTTGTTTGAAAAGGCAAATAAAATTTAAGAATAAAGGTTTTTAAAATTTTTGTAAACAAAAAATTGTTAAAAAGGTTATAAATTGAAATTTCTTATCATATATTTTACCATAATGGAGGAAATATGATAAGCGATAATATTTATAGAGATATTGCAAAAAGGTCTAACGGGGATATTTATCTTGGGGTTGTTGGGCCTGTAAGAACGGGCAAGAGTACTTTCATTACTAATTTTGTTAATAAATTGGTTTTACCAAATATTGTAAATGAATATGATAAACAGCGAAATTTTGACGAGCTTCCTCAAAGTGCAAACGGCAAAATGGTCATGACAACTCAGCCAAAGTTCATTCCATCGCAAGCTGTAAAAATCAACGTTAGCAATGTGGAAATGAAAGTTAGACTTGTTGATTGTGTGGGATATATGATTGAAGGAGCTAAAGGTGATAGCGATGAGGATATTCCAAGGATGGTTAAAACCCCTTGGAACGATGAAGAAATCCCCTTCAATGAAGCGGCAGAAATTGGAACAAAAAAAGTTATAACAGATCATTCAACAATTGCTGTTATGGTAACATGCGATGGCAGTTTTTCTTCTCTTTCGCGTGAAAATTATGTTAAAGCCGAAGAAGAAGTTGTGCAGGAACTTCAAAACTCAGGTAAACCTTTTTGTGTCGTGTTGAACACGAACAATGTTAATGGTGACGAAACTCAAAAACTTGCAAAAAGTTTGTCTGAAAAATATAAAGCTCCTGTTGTTCCTGTTGACGTTTTGAATTTAAGTGAAACCGATGTTTCTTTAATTTTGGAAGAAGTTTTAAAACAATTTCCAATCGAAAGCATTAATATTAAACTTCCAAAATGGATGGAGGCCCTAGATTTTAATGATGAACTTATCAAAGAAATTATTGATCAGATTAAAAACTTGGTGGATGTTGATGATAAGATTGGCGATTTCAAATTAAATGGCATTTTATTTGAAAACAGTGAAAATTTCGAAAGCGTAACAGAGGCAAAAGTTAAACTTGATGAGGGGACAATAAACATAACAATAGAGCCAAAACCCGAATTGTTCTATAAGGTTTTATCAAAACAATGTGGTCTTGAAATTGCTGACGATTTCTCGTTGATAAATTATCTAAAAGAATTAACTTATGCAAAAACTGAATTTGACAAGGTTAAAGAGGCATTAGAAAGTGTTCATGAAACAGGCTATGGAGTTGTTTATCCAAAACAAGAAGATATTGTTCTTGAAGAACCGGTTTTAACAAAGCAAAGCGGGAAATATGGTGTTAAAATCAAAGCAAAAGCGCCTTCGCTTCATATAATGCGTGTTGATGTCGATGCTGAAATTAGCCCTATTGTTGGAACTCAAAATCAAAGTGAAGATTTAATCAAATTTTTGAAAGATGAACAAGAAAGTAATCCTGACGGGATTTGGGAAACAAACTTGTTTGGAAAAAGTTTGCAAAGTTTGATTAATGATGGAGTGAATTCAAAAATCACATTAATGCCACAAGATGCTCAAAAGAAAATGCGACGTACTTTAACAAGAATTGTAAATGAAGGAAAGGGCGGAATTATTTGCATACTATTATAATATAATACAATATAATTTATTTGCCGATATACGCTAT
>CAJMEO010000105.1 GCA_905212505.1 uncultured Christensenella sp. | reverse complement strand
ATTAGATGATAAAATTGAATTAGTAGAAGAAGATATTTACTTAGAATTTATATCTAGTGCTGAAAGCGTTAATGATTTGATAATAATGGAAGACT
This sequence comes from uncultured Christensenella sp., assembly GCA_905212505.1. GTDB lineage: Bacteria > Bacillota > Clostridia > Christensenellales > UBA1242 > UBA7868. The sequence goes on along the minus strand of CAJMEO010000105.1, from coordinate 2,208 downwards.
TATATAAAAAAATGGTAACAGCTGATATTCAATTTCATGATGAACCAAAAGATATTATTATAAATATATTAAATGGATTTTCGAACTCAATTAAGAGCTTAACATTAAAAAGAAGGAAAGATCATGATAAATATGTAATAAAAGACGAGTATGATGTTCAGGATTTATTACATGTGATATTGAAGTCCGTTTTCCCAAAAATATTACAGGAAGAAAATACACCTCAAGTTGGAGGAAAAACTGAAAGAACGGATTTTATGTTTAGAGAATTTGGGATTATATTAGAAATTAAAATGATAAAAGAATCTGATAAAGATGAAAAAGAATTTATTAAACAGATAAAAATTGATATTGAATCATATTATAGAGAAAATCCAAAGTATATTATATTTTTTATATATGATCCTCAAAAAAAGACTATCAATAACAGTAATTTTTATGATTTACAATCTATAATAAAAAATATAACAAGTGCTTTAGAAAAAGGTGTAATTCCAGAAAATTTACCAGTATATAAAGCAGTATTAGATGATAAATTAAACAACAAAGAAATTAATGTTTTTAACATAAATCCAGAAGAAGAAATCAAAGATGCAATGATAGAAGATGGAAATAAAATTAATTTATACAAAATAAATGTAAAAGAAGGCACAAATGGAGTTGCATTTACTAATATTATTTTTTATGATAATATAATATAAAGGGGTAATAATGGAAGAAGATATTAAAAATAATTCTATAATGGCTTCAAGAAGTGAATTTTCAAAAATTTATGTTGAGCATTTTGGGTTAATATTTTCCAATCTTTCTATTTTTTCATTGATTTTGGCGTTGACTACAGTCTTTATTGGGGTTTTCACCGCGGTTTTGTCGGCTTTTTGGGTTATGTTGTGGTTTGTCTTGATAATTTTTACGCTTGGAATAATCTTTTTGATGGTGCCAAACTATATGAGCCTTTTAACAAAGCCAACAGAAATTTTAGCGTTATTTTCGCCTGAAACTTTCATGCAAATTTTAAAGTATGCTTTGCCTGCTATGATTGTTGTGAATATTTTGGCTATTGTGTTTTTGTCGCTTGACAAACATAAAAAGCATAAAGGAAGAATTATATTTTCTTCAATCGCACTACCTTTGCTTATTATTTCTTTTATTGTTATATTAATTGGGGTGATTAAATAATGAAAACATTAAATTTAACTTTAAAAAATGCAAAAAATTTATCGCCTACGATTTTGATTGATGACAAACCGGTGAAATTAAAAAAGAATGCTTTTAAAGCATATACCACTCAATATCAAACTGAAAAAAATGAAGTTAGTATTGTTATTCAAAAATATCAAGAACTTTCAGGCAAACTTTGGTTTTTAATGAGTATTTTATTCTTTATAATAAGTGTTTTTGGCATATTTGACATCAGAATGGGTAAAAGAAGCACTGTTATAAACAGTAAATTTAACGTAAAGTTAGAAAATGATATAACAAATTTTAACGCAACGATAAACGACATTGATGGATACAAGGGTGTGATTTATAACTGTAATGGAGTTGTCGAAGAAGTTGTTAACACATGTTTTGAAGACGAGGTTGTTAAAAAAAGAAAAAAAGTTTTGCTTGCAACAAAAATTTTGCTTTGGATTGCTTTGATTGCGGTTGTTGTGTGCTTAGTTGTGACAAAAAATGTATAGGAGAATGATTTTATGAAAATTTTTATAAAAAACAAATTAATTTCTTTTGGTGGAAGTTCAACTGCGGTTGACGAAAGTGGAAATAAGGTTTTCAAAATTAAAGGAAAGTGGGTTTTATTCAGCCCAACAAAAAAGAAAAAAATCTATGATAAAAACGGGAAATTGCTTTATATTGTCAGAAACAAATGGTTTAATTGGTGGAATACAAGGGCTTTCATTTTTGACGCGAACAAACAAAAAATTGCAACTGTAAAAAATAATTTCAATTTGTCAAATGGTGCAAAATTTATTGTTGAAGATTTTAAAGATGAAATTTCTTTTGACGGGGAGTTGTTGAGCAGACAATTGAAAATTTTAAGAAATGGTGAAGTTGTTGGAACATTAAGCAAAGAATTCACAATAGTAAGAGATGCTTTTTGCCTTGATGCAAGTGAAGAAGATTTGCCAATATTAACAGCACTAGTTATTGCCATAGATAATATTAGTGATAAAAATTCTCAAGAATAGATTAAAAAACTAAAAT
>CAJMEO010000104.1 GCA_905212505.1 uncultured Christensenella sp. | reverse complement strand
TATATTTATTAATACAAACAATGTTAAACATTTTTATAAATCAAGCATATTTTATTGACAAAATATATTTTTACTATTATACTATTATAAGTTGAAAAACTAAATATATTCTTAAAGGCGAATAGCTCAGTTGGTAGAGTCGCGGTCTCCAAAACCGTTGGTCGTGGGTTCGAGTCCTACTTCGCCTGCCAAGAAAAACAGCCACTTGTGGGCTGTTTTTTTATCTTGCCTGCTTCGTATCCCTCGTCTGATGCTCCGCATCTCAATTTCTTCGAAATTAACCCACTCTTCCCGTGGGTTCGTGCATATATCCTACTTCGCCTTTAATAAAAAACAGCCACTTGTGGGCTGTTTTTTTATCTTGCCTGCTTCGTATCCCTCGTTTGATGCTCCGCATCCCCAATTTCTTCGAAATTAACTCACTCTTCCCGTGGGTTCGTGCATAAATCCTACTTCGCCTTTAATAAAAAACAGCCACTTGTGGGCTGTTTTTTTATCTTGCCTGCTCGTGTCTTTCAAAATTTCCCAATGTTTCCATTGAAACATATTTTTCCCTGCTTTTTATTTGATTTTTATTTTTCTTTTTGTTAGAATACTTAAAATTTATTTTAGGAGTTTTATATGAAAGAATTTATTAAAAACTTAATTGAAAAATTTGAAGAAATTATCCCAGAAGATAATGAACCTATCAAAATGGCTATAATGGAACTCGACGAAGAATATCAAACTATTCAAAAATTAGGACTAAATAATTTAAATAAAGAATTAAACAAACTTAACTACACCCTTATTAATCACAACGAATATCCCGATGGACTAAAATTAATATCAATGGAAAAATGCTAATTGGCATTTTTTTGTTTCGACAATCCTATATTCTTTTCTGATGAACTTATTTCTAAAGAAGCTATTAAATAAATCAAAGAATTTTACAAAATACTTGAATTAAACTCAATTGAAAAACTAACCAGAAAGACTATTTTGAATAGTTTTTTCTATGACAAAATAAAAATCCACGGGTAAAGCCCATGGATTTAATTAACATTTATATTGCTTTTTATTTCAAAGTTGTTTTAATTTATTAATTAAATTGCAAAATTGTCTAAAATCTTTTTCAAACTGTCTTTATATGAAGATTTTACAACCTCAGTTTTGGTTATAATGTTAACTTCGCCAATAACAACACCATCTTTAACGATATAAACTTTTCCAACAATTGCTCCCTTTTCTAGTGGGGCTTTTAGATTTTCAAGCATTTCAACCTTTGTTTTATATTCCCCTTTATCGCCTTTTTTTGTTAAATGGAAGAAATCTTTTTCATATTCAACAAAAGTCGTTTTTTGCTTTGAACCTTTAATTTCAATAGGGTTGATTTCATCTGTTTTTTGCAATATTTTTTTATTTTCAAAGTTTGCAAAACCGTAATTTAATAAATTTGTTGTTATATTAAATCGGTCTTTTGTGGATTTTGTTCCAATAACAACAGATATTAATCTCATATCATTTTTTTGACAAGATGCACTCAAACAATAACCGGCTTCATCAGTAAAACCTGTTTTCCCAATATCAACACCTTGATATTTTCTGATTAAAACATTTGTGTTGACAAGTTCGGTTCTTCTTCCACTTTCATGAATAATCTCATCAATCCAAATATTTGAATATTTAAAATATAATTTATGTTTTATTTCTTCTTTTAAAAGTTTTGCAACATCTTCTGCACACGAATATTGAGGGTTATCACTTGGAAGCCCTGTGCTGTTGGCGTATAGCGTGTTATTTAATCCAAGTTCTTTTGCTTTTGCATTCATAAGATTTACAAACCCTTCTTCACTTCCGCCAATTGCTTCTGCCAAAACAACACTTGAATCGTTTGCAGATGCTATTATAACACTTTTTAGCAATTCTTCAACTGTATATTCTTTATTGGCATCCAAAAACGCTTGAGAGCCTTCTTGACTTGCTGCATGCTCGCTGACAATCAGTTTTTGGTCTAAACTCAATTCTCCTGCATCAATTTTTTCAATAGTAAGCAAACTGGTCATTAGTTTAACCATACTTGCAATCTCTAAGTGTTCACTTTCATTATTTTTTAGTAACACTTCACCAGTGTTATAGTCAATCAAAATATATGCTTTAGCATCAAAATTTTGCACATCGGCAAAAACAGTTGAAGTGTTTATGTTTATCATTAAACATATTGATATTATAATCATCAATAAACAAATAATTTTTCTTTTCATATACTACCTCTTTAATTTATCTTTTGAAAAATTAAAAAAATTATTCATTTAAAAAATAATTATAAATGTTGAA
>CAJMEO010000103.1 GCA_905212505.1 uncultured Christensenella sp. | reverse complement strand
CTACTTTTATTTATAAAATTAGCAAAAAAAAATAACCGCCAACCTGGGAATTGGCGATTATTTAAGATAATTAATCAATAACCGGGCTAACCGTCTATCGGTAGCACCTTTACTATTATAATAGCAACGAGACATCTAAAAGTCAAGTTGAGAAAAATAAAAACATATAATCATTAACAGTCCGGTTATTCGCATTTTTTAGTGCGATGCCGGATTCTTTTTTTATGTTCAAAATAATTTCATTTTCGTCAAAATTCAGATATTTTTCAATCAACTCTTCATCTATGTTTTTATTTTTAAGATTTTGCTTCAACTTGTTTTGCCCAAACTTGTTTTTATATGTTTCAATGTAACTTTTAACATACAATTCATCATTGATATAATTATAATTTTTAAGTTTTTCTATTGTGGCATTAATAACATCATCGCTAAAAGATTTTTTCTTTAAATATAACATTAAATCATGTTCGGTCTTCATAGACTTTGAAATGTATTTTAAAACTTTGTTAAAAGCATAAAAACTTTCACTTTCAAGCACTATTTCATCAATTTTTTCTTTGTTTAAATCTAATCCATTTTTAAGATTATATTTAACCACTTGGTCAAGGTTAAGCCCACTATAAAATTCTCCTTCAACAAACAAGTTAAATCGGTTTTCTTTTTTTTGTTTTTCAATTGAAATTATCATTTCTCCCCTTCCAAAACATAAAATCCCTTATCGCGTTTCAAAACAGAAACATTTGAAAATTTTGTTTCCATAAATTTCTTAATGCTTTCTTCTCCATGATTTTTTCTGATAACAAGCACTAATCTCCCATTTTCATTCAGATGATTTATACTATCACAAATAAGTTTAAGCAAAAGTTGCTTTCCTGCCCTTATTGGAGGATTTGTTATAATATAGTCAAAATTTTGATTTACATTTTCAAACAAGTCAGACTTTATCACCAAAAAATTTTTGCAATTGTTTTTTATTAGGTTTTCTCTGCTAAGTTTGCATGCAATATCTGTCACATCACTTAAAACAAAACTGGCATTCTCAAAAACCTTTGAAAGCAAAATTGAAACCACCCCAAGCCCACATCCAAGGTCAAGGCAAGAAGCGTTGTTTAAATTAAAATTTTTTATTACAGCATTAATCAAAACTTTCGTTCCATAGTCAATTTCATTTTTACTGAAAACATTATTGCAACTTTTAAGTGAAATTTTTTTGTTTAAAAATTCTTCGCTAAATTCAAAAAAATCTTCTTCACTATGCTCTATATCTTTAAAATAATGCACAAAACTCACAACCAAACCTCTTTTATTTCAATTTTAGACACATCAAACTTAGCAATTTCTCTTAAAACCTCGTCTTTGTTTTGTTTTTCACAAACAATTTCAAAGTCATTCCCCACACGTTTTTGCAACAAAAACAAACCACTGCTTGAAAGCAAATAAATGTTAAAGGCTTGTTCAAAACTTATGTGAAAACAAATTTTTGTAAACAACTTAAGTTCTTTTATTTTTGCGTTTTTAAGTGCTTCTTTCGCGCAATTTGAATAGGCCCTTGTAAGAGGCCCAGCCCCAAGTTTAATTCCACCAAAATATCTAACAACAACAATTAAGCAATTTGTTATATTGCTTTTCTCTATAACGTTCAAAATTGGCTTTCCAGCAGTGCCCGAAGGCTCACCGTCATCACTATAAAACTTATTTTTATCAACAACGCACGAAAAACAATAATGATTTGCATTTGGATATAACTTTTTAATTTCTTCAATTTTCTGCAAAACTTCATCATAAGACTGCACATTTAATGCAACAGAAATAAACTTACTTTTTTTGATTTCTGTTATTGTAATTTCGCCATTTTCAATTGTTGTCATATTATATTTTAACACAAACAATGAATTTCACAAACTATTTTTGACTTTAAAGTTATTAAAATCATATATAAAATTAATGATAAAAACAATTGATAACATAAAAATTGAATTTGATTATAACCCAATCGGCAAACAAACCCTAGTTTTTTTGCATGGATTTTTAGGCAATTTAAACAGTTTTGAAAATTATTCTAAAACTTTTCAAAATTATGGCTTTTCAACATTAAATATTAATTTAACAGGTTATGGATTTAAACACATTCCAAAAACATTCACGATTTATGATTATGCACAAGTTGTTTTCAAACTTATTAAATCACTAAAAATAAAATCATGCTGTTTGATTGGTCATTCTTTTGGTGGCAGAATTGCAATTATATTGTCATCAATGTTCAATTTTAATTTTGAAAAATTAATTTTAGTTGACAGTGCAGGAATAAAACCAAAATTCAGTTTAAAAACAAAATTGAAAATTTTAAATTTCAAACTAAATAAGTTT
>CAJMEO010000102.1 GCA_905212505.1 uncultured Christensenella sp. | reverse complement strand
CGTGGACTGCGAAACCCTCAACCCGCCCGCCTTCCGCTGCTGGAGCAAGCGCTTTGCGCCCTTTACCTATTCCTTCGTCCGCCGCCTGGACGAGCGCTGCGCCCTGCATAAAGACTGAAAACGCGCCTTGTTCCTTAACTTTATTTATTGTATAATATAATCATGTTAGACTTTATTGGCAGATATAGTGGGGTTGAACTTTTAGTTGTTTGTGTGGCGTTTTTGCTTGCAATAGTCTTTGCATTAACAATTCATGAATTCAGTCACAGTTTGATTGCAACAACACAAGGCGACTACACAAGCAAAAATTTTGGAAGACTGACTTTAAATCCTCTAAAGCACATAGACCCAATTGGTTTTTTGTGCCTAGTGTTATTTGGTTTTGGTTGGGCAAAACCTGTTCCAATAAATTCATATAAATTCAAAAATTTCAAAAAAGGATTATTTTTAACTTCAATCAGTGGCGTTTGCACTAATTTTGTTGCAAGTTTTGTGTTTGTTGGAATTTTAATTTTAAGTTTCAAAAATATGAGCTTTGCACAAATTTTGTCAAGCGGATATTTAATTCAGTTTTGTTATTATTTTCTTTTATATTCTGTTACAATTAATCTTGGTCTTGCCATATTCAATTTGTTGCCAATCCCACCACTTGATGGTTTTAATGTGATTTTGAGTTTCACAAAAGGAACAAACAAAATAACGCAAATTTTAGGGCAATATGGATTTATAATTTTGCTTGCTCTTGTTGTTTTTAATGTAATAGAATTATTGTTTGGCGTGTTATACTCTTTTATAATTCCAGCATTTGAAAACTTTTGGTATTTTATTTTTTAGGACTTTTTATGGAAGAAAATTTGAACGAAAATAACGAAAATCTTGTTAGTAATGATTTTAATAATGAAAACTATTCCAATGGCTATAAAGTTAAGTTGGATGTTTTTGAAGGCCCACTAGATTTATTGCTTCACCTAATAAAAGATGCAAAATTAGACATTCAAACCATAAAGTTAAGTGAAATAACAGGTCAATATTTAGAGTATATCAATTCAATTGACCTGTTGAATATGGAAAACGCTGCCGAATTCTTGGAAGTTGCTGCAACACTAATTGAAATTAAAAGCAAAAAATTACTTCCACGTGAAGAAGAAGTGATTGAAGATGAAGAAGACCCTGAAACATTATTAAAACGCAGGCTTGAAGAATATAAATTATTTAAAGATGCAGCAGAAGCATTGAAAGAAATTGAAGATGTGAATAAGTTTTATAAGGCACCAAACAAAGAAGCTGGTGACTATAGAATTGTTTTAAAGCAAATGAACATTGAAAATTTGATTAAGGCTTTTTCAACATTACTTGTAAAAACTCAGCAATCAGACCCAGAAAAAAATGAAAGGACAATAGAAAGAGATAGATTTACAGTTGAAGAAAAAATCTTTGAAATTAAAAGTTTGCTTTTGAATGTTGATAAGTTAAGTTTTAACAGTTTGGTTAGTGATGATTTTTCAAGAAGTGAAATTATAAACTTATTTTTGGCACTTTTGGAATTATTAAAAAGACAATATATAACTGTTCAACAAAATGAAATTTATGGCGATATTGAAATATTTAGAAATGAAGAAGGAGAAAAATTTGATGAAGAACCAAGAGAAGAATAGTTTGGAAAATAAACTTGAAGCACTTTTGTTTGTTAGTGGCGACAGCGTTGAAATTTCTGATATTATTGAAAAATGGCAAGTAACCGACAAACAAATTGACAAAGCAGTGGAAAATTTGAAAGAACGATTTAACGAAAATTTTGGAATTAAAATTTTAAAATTCAAAAATAAACTTCAACTTTGTTCTAATCCTGAATTTGCCGATGATGTAAGCCTTGTTTTGAACCCAATAAGAGAACGAAATTTAAGTAAAGCCACATTAGAAACAATTGCTATTGTTGCCTATAAACAACCCGTAACAAGGCTTGATATTGAGCAAATTAGGGGTGTTAACAGTGATTATGCCATTCAGTCGCTTTTAAAACATAATTTAATTGAAATTGTTGGAAGAAAAGATGCCGTGGGAAAACCTTTATTATTTGGCACGACTGACGAATTTTTGAAGCGTTTTGACCTTGAAGATTTAACAAAACTTCCGTCTTACGACGAACTTTTAAATTCAATTCAAGTTATAAACAATCAATCAAGTATATACAACGAATTTGATATCCCTGACGAAGAAAATTCTGAAAAAACTGAAACTGAAATTGTTAACAATGATGATATTAAAGAAGATAATTATGTTAACAATGAAAATTTTAGTGATAAGCATAACAAATCACTAACAGAAACCGATTTTGAATTTTTAAGAAACGAAAATGATAATGATATTGAAAAAGAAATTTAAAAATATCTCGGTT
>CAJMEO010000101.1 GCA_905212505.1 uncultured Christensenella sp. | reverse complement strand
TAGTTCTAACTTGATTATACATAAAGCCATCACCAGTAAAATAAAAATAATAGTGATTAACTCCACAAATCTTTCTTTTTAAAACTTTTGTCTTAAAAATTGTGCGAACACAACTTTCATATTGTTTTGAATTAGTAACAAAACTTGAAAAATCTTGCTTTCCTAACAAATGTTTTAAAGCCTGTTTCATCTTTTTAAAGTCTAGTTTTGTTTTAATCTGACTTTCAAAGATAAATAGCGGTAATTTAAATTGATTTTCATAGAGTGCATAACAATATGTCTTACGTTTTGCACTGTGTCTTGCATGAAAATCTTTTGGCACTTCTTCACTTTTTAATATTCTTATATCATCAGGAAGAATAACATTTAACGCATAACTTATTTTTTCAGGCTTTATTTGATAGTTTGTCTCAAAATTTGCAACCATGTTTGTTGCACTAACTCCCCTGTCAGTTCTTCCTGCAAGATTAATGTTTGTTTTTTCTTTAAAAAGACAAAACAAAGCATTTTCAATTTCACCTTGAACAGTTTTTTTATCTTTTTGTTTTTGAAGCCCAAAATAATTTCTTCCATCATAAGAAAATTCAATTTTTATATTCATATACTTTATTTTAACAAATTAGAGACAAAAATTCAACATAAAACAAATAAATTGACTTTTTTATGGTTTAAAATTATAATGATATTAAATAATAAAAACAATTATAAACAACTATAAACATTAAATCAAAATTAAATTTTTAAATAAATAAGGAATAAGAAATGAAAAAAATAATTACAGATGCAAATTCAATAGTTGCAAAAATAAGTCATAAAGTTACCGAATATTCTTCCATTTATCCAATAACCCCATCAAGCACTATGGGTGAAGAATATTCTAAACTCTCAGAAAAAGGCGAAACCAATATTTTCGGTGAAGTCCCACAGGTTGATGTGATGCAAAGCGAAACTGGAGCCATAGCCTCATCTAGTGGCGCTCTTTTTGGCGGATTATATTCAACCACTTTTTCTTCAAGTCAAGGACTTTTGCTTATGATCCCAAACATGTATAAAATGGCATCAAGTTTAAAACCTTTTGTTTTAAATGTTGCTTCTCGCAGTTTATCAACACATGCTTTAAACATTTTTTGTGACCACAGCGATATATACAGCACGCTTTCAACTGGCTTTTGCACAATATGTTCTTCAAATGTTCAAAAATCTCAAGATTTTTGCATGATTTCACATATGTTAACGCTTAAATCTCAAATTCCTGTGCTACATTTTTTTGACGGATTTATAACCTCTCACAACACTTCTACAATTGATGAGTTAAAGGATGAAAACATAAAAAATCTTTTTCCTACAAATGAATTTTTAAAATTTAAAAATTCTTGTTTAGTATCTACAAAACCAAAAACATTAGGCACAAATCAAAATCCTGATATATATTTTCAAAATCGTGAAAGAGTGGAAGAATATGTCCAAAAAGTTCCAGAAATTTTGAATGAATGTTTTGAAAAATTTTATAACGAAACTAAACGAAAATATCAAATTTTTGAATACTTTGGCTCAAAAAATGCAACAAAAATTATTGTGAGTCTTGGAAGCAGTGTTGAAACTTTAAAAAATGCACTTAATTATCTTGATGATGATTATGGCGTTGTTGGTGTTAATTTGCTAAACCCCTTTTGCGATAAAGAATTTTTAAAAGTTCTTCCAAAAACAGCAAAAATCATAACCGTTCTTGACCGCTCAAAGCAGGCTGGAAATAACTGCGAATATCTTGCAAAAAGTGTTGTGGCTAGCTTAAAAAACTCAAAAATTGAAGTGCTTTGCGGGCGTTATGGGCTTGGCGGAAAAAACTTTGATCTTAACATGTCAAAAGCCGTTTTTATGAACATGAATGAAACAAAAAAAGACCACTTTACAATTGGCATTGAAGATGACATAACAAAAACTTCAATTTTATATAATCAAAACGAAATTTTTGAAGACAATATTAAAAAATATGCTTTCTATGGAATTGGAAATGATGGAAGTGTTGGTGCAAGTAAACTTTTTGCAAAACTTATTGGCAACGCTGATAGTGTTTTTGTCAATTCAAATAGTTACTATGACAGCAAAAAAAGCGGAAACCTAACCGAAAGTCAGGTGTTTGTGAGCACTAAAAAATTTGAATTATGCTATAAAGAAAAATTTTTTGATTATATAGTAATTTCAAATTCAAATTTAATAAATAACTATGATATTTTAAGTTCTATAAAGAAAAATTCTGTTATTCTTATAAATTCTGACGGAAATTTTGAAAACAATTTGAATGACCAAAACAAATTTTTGCTTGCAACAAAGAGGTGTAAAATTTATTTTATTGACGCAGACAAAATAGCCTTGCAAAACAATTTGGGCAACAAAACAAATATAATAATGCTTGCAAGTTTTATAAATTTAATAGATG
>CAJMEO010000100.1 GCA_905212505.1 uncultured Christensenella sp. | reverse complement strand
ATTACTAAAAACCAAAACAATTATATTTTTTTTCTTAAAATATCATTTTCTTTTAATGGTAGATTTGTTTTTAAATATAATGGTTGCTGAACTTTGCAAGCATCAGTCACTTTTGCTCCTTCTGTGTTTAGTAATTCTTCAACAATAATTTTTTTGTTGAAAGTTTGGCTTGGGCTTAACACCTCAAGTTCATCACCAACTTTAAAACGATTTCTTTGTTCGATTAAACAATAACCATCTTTTGCATCTTGTTTAACTTTTGCAATAAATTCAAATGTTTGCACAGGATTTGAACTTTCTAAACATTCTTTATCATCGTTTGAAAAATAAAACCCGGTTGTGTATTTCCTGTGGCTTGTTTTTTCAAGTTCATCATACAAACTTTGATTAAAATTTTTTCCCATATAAAAGTCATCAATAGCACGTCTGTAAGCATTCGTTGTGGTTGCAACATAATAAGGGCTTTTCATTCTCCCTTCAATCTTAAAACTTCTAACACCAACATCATAAAGCTCTTTAATGTTCTTAATCATGCAAAGGTCTTTAGAATTTAAAATATAAGTGCCTTTATTGTCTTCTTGAACTTCCAAATAATTTTCTCTATTTCTTTCACGAATGCAATATTCCCATCTGCATGCTTGAACGCAAGCCCCTCGATTTGAATCTCTGCCGGTCAAATAATTTGAAAGCAAACATCTTCCTGAATAAGAAATGCACATTGCGCCATGAACAAAAGTTTCCAAAACAATTTCTTTTGGAATGTAATCACGAATTTCTTTTATTTCATTCAAACTGAGTTCTCTTGCCAAAATAAGCCTTTTTGCACCAAGTTTAACGAATTCACTTGCGCTATATTTATTCGTTATGTTTGCTTGTGTTGAAACATGAATTTCCATGTTAGGGGCAACCGATTTAACCAAACTCATAACACCAATATCACTAACAATAACAGCATCTGCTTTGATACTCTCCAAATATTTAATATATTCCGCCATGCCCTCAAAATCAGGATTATGTGCTAAAATATTAAGAGTTATGTAACACTTTTTGCCATTTTTGTGTGCAAATTCAATGCTTGATTTAAGCTCATCGTCATCAAAATTGTTTGAAAATGCTCTAAGACCAAATTTTTTGCCAGCAAAATAGCATGCATCTGCGCCAAAATAAAAAGCCGTTTTTAATTTTTCCATATCCCCTGCAGGGCTTAATAATTCTATTTTTTCCATATCTTTATTTTAACATATAATATAAAAAAAAACAATAAAATTACAAATTCAATTGATTATTTTTTAATTTTGTTGTATTATAACATTATGACTGAAAAAAAAGAAAAGGTAAAAAAAATTCACTCAAAAAAGTTTTATATCAGGCTTGGATGCCTGTTTGTTTTGCTAATAGCATTATTTACATTCTTTCTTTCAACATGGTTTTGTGGTGACAAATCTACATTAAATTATATAAGTGCTTATAATTACACTTATGAAACAAACACTAATATTGAAGTTACAAAATATCCTGACTTAAATTATGCTGAAATAAACAACAAAACCGGGGAGCCTTTAAAAATTTTGCAATTAACAGATATTCATCTTGGTTGTGGGTTTTTAACAATAAACCTAGATAAAAAAGTTGTAAATGAAATTTTTAAATGTGTTGATGCCGTTAACCCAGATATAATTGTTGTTACTGGTGATGCTCTTTCGGCGATATACATAACAAGCGGAACAAGAAACACTTATCTTCAACTTGACGCTTTGATTATGCTTCTTGAAAAATTAGGCAGACCCTACACTTTTTGTTTTGGAAATCATGATGGCGCAGGAACCGCAACAAAAGAATATATTGCAAAAAAACTTGAATCTGCCCCAAATTCATTCTTTCTTTGTGGCGAAAAAAATGTAACTGGTGAGGGCAATTATTATGTTAAAATTTTGGACAACGGAATTTTAACTTCTTCATTAATATTGATGGATAGTGGCACTAGAAATTTTTCCTATTACGAAGGCGTTAGTAAAGACCAAGTTGAATGGTATGAAAGAACTGTTAACACACTTAAAGATGAAAAGAGTGATATAAAAAATTTATTATTTATGCATATTCCAATTCCTGAATATAGCACTTTTTATGATAAATGGAAATCTGGTGATGAAAATTATGTTTTAAATTTGGGAGAAAAATTTGAAAGTGTTTCTTCAGGCAGACAAAACGGACTTTATGAAAAAATGAAAGAACTTGATTCGACAAAATGGGTGTTTTGTGGGCATGACCATAAAAATAATTTTGCTATAACCGAAAAATCAACAGACATTACCCTTTGTTATGGAATGAGCATGGATTACACTGCATATCCAACCTTAAAATTCAAAACAGCACAAAGAGGAGCAAATGTTATAACAATTAATAATTTTGGCGAAGTTTCAATAAAGCAAGCCAAACAA
>CAJMEO010000099.1 GCA_905212505.1 uncultured Christensenella sp. | reverse complement strand
ATTTAATAATTTTTTTAATTTATTAAAATTTTTCATGCAAATTTTAAATTTTGTTATTTTTTAATAATAATTCAATTTAATATAACAAATTAATTGCATAAAATTCGCACGATATACACTTATTACATTAACAATTGCAAATTTTAACAAAATAACCCTTTTGTTAACCAAACAAAAAAGAACATTATCAATAAAATGATAGTGTTCTTTTATTTGATTTATTTTGAAGCGCTCTGTCAGATTTTAGTCAATATTTAACTAAGCTAAATTTGATAATCCTAAAGTTGCACCCATATTATTAAACAAGTATACAAACAAATATCCACTTGCCTGTGCCATATTTTGTGCATTAGGTTCCACAATCCAACTGCCATCACCAGGAACACAAATTTCGCTGTTAGCAGTTTGCAAAATTGCCATTTTTTCACAAGCACTTGCAATTGCACTGCTATCCATTCCTTGAGAAGCCATAGCCTCAATTACTTGTTGTTTAATAAGCGCAATTGATCCAGCTGATAAATCTAATCCACATGAATATAAGCTTTGTTCGTTATCATCCAATGTCTCATCTTTAAAAGTTCCTTGAATTTTGTTTGATGTTATGCTTTGTGAACTGCCTGATTTGTTAACTGTGATTAGATTGAATTTTTGTTGTGTAGAGTCTAAAATAGTTTTTCCATAAGGAGTAAAGAAGGCGTTCATTGCTTTAATATTTCCAGCCAATGTTGTTGCATTATAAGTTTGGAACCAGTTTTCAGAACCGGCAACAAAAGATTCAAGAACTGAATTTTTTGTTTTAATATTTGTAATATATCCGCCATTTCCGTTTGAGTCATGGTCAACATGGTCACAAATCATAACAGGTCCACCAGCACCAATCATATGACTGTCAATAATGCTAATATCTGACACTCCGTAGCAATATAACAAAGTGTCATTAGCATCAAATATATTTGAATTTTTAATTACACTTGTTGTGCCAGATGAAAATTCAAAGAAAGTATTAATAAACCAACCTTGAGATAAGCAATTATAATAAGTAAAATTTGAATTGTTTGATTTAAAACAAACAAGGCCACCAGATTTTGTTGCATCTTCTGACTTTTTAGAGTTTCCAACAAAAGAAACATTATTGAAACTAAAATTTCCGTTATTACTACCAGTTGCTCCGTTAATAAAGAATAATGTTGTGTGTGTTGTAATTGTTGCATCGCTAGAAGTTGAAACCTCACCAAATTCACGAACAATTAATGGTATTTCTTCTGCAGAAATCTTAAAATAATTGCCTTCGAAAGTGAATGTCTCACTTGCAGTTAACTGCCTTCTATAAATCGAGCCAAAAGCCCCATCGTCCGCATCTTTCAATGAACCAAGCGCTCTTAGTTCATCAATGTCGCCCGAAACTTCACTTTGAGTGTAGAAATGAGATGAAGGAATATCATCTTTTGTTACAGAAATATCATTTTGCAAAATAATTCCGCTTATTTGTTTGTTTAAGTCTATGTCATTTGCTTGTTTATATTCTGCCCACTTATTGTCTAAATTTGCATTGTCAAACACAGATAAATCTTGGACATTATAAACATTGTAACCTTTTACAACTTTAAAAATAAATTCACAATCATCAACCAAATCTTCTTCATCTTCACTTACAAAATACGGCCTTACAGAAATTTTAAAAATCTTTCCTTCTGCTAAATTTGTAAAGTTATATTTTTGTTCATAATCATCAATTTCAACATAATCATTAATATTGTCAGTAAGTTCTTCAAAAACATCTTCCAAATTTAAAATATAAACTTTAATTTTTGTTTTAAATTCTGTTAAATCTTGATTACTTCCTTTTTTATAAATACTTAAAGTTGGTTTAAAAATAAATTCATTTTCATTTCCAACAACATAGATATTTTCGGTTATTTCAAAACCTTTCACACCAGTTGTGCCTGTTTTTACAAAAGTATTTTTTGTTGAACTGTTTCTTTCATATTGCGCAACAAATTGAGGTTTTTCAAAGCCTGTTATAATAAAATCATTTGTAACTTTAATTGTCTTTTTAATTGGCTGTAAACTTCCAAAATTAATAACTAAGTCATATTCTCCAACAACTTCAGTGCTGAATGGTTCAACAACAAAGCCAGAAGTAATGTCTTTATGTTTTCCACTAGCATAAGTTAATGTTAAAACCAAATTATCAGTGTTTAAAACCTCATTTGCCACAACACTATTTTCTACTGAACCTTCTTTAATTGAGGCAGAAACAACAGTGTCTTGTTTAACAGTATATTCTTTTGTGATTGATGGAATATCTTTATATTTAATTGTTAAAACTTTGTCGCCAGCAGAACTTGTGTCAACACCAGTAATTTCAACACCTGAGTTTTTAGCACTAATCAAGTTTTTACTTTGTCCATTAACATAATTAATTTTTATAACAAAATTGTTAACATCAATAAAATCATCAACATATATGTCTTCATCAAGACCACTTACATATTCAATTGAAGAAACGTCAACAACTGTGAAATTGAAAGTAGTTTGTTT
>CAJMEO010000098.1 GCA_905212505.1 uncultured Christensenella sp. | reverse complement strand
TTTAACTGTGGTGAAATATGAATTATTATAGCAAAAGCGTTGAACAAGCAATAAAGGAATTAGATTCTGATTTTTGCGGACTGACAAAAAACGAAGCAGACAAAAGATATTCTAAATTTGGAGAAAATGCTCTTCCAAAAACAAAAAAACAAAATATTTTTGTTAAATTTTTAATGCAGTTTAAAGATATTATGGTTATAATTTTGCTTTTTGCTGCAACAATTTCAACTATAATTGCTGTTATTCACAAAGATTATTCAGATTTGTTTGAAGGCGGAGTTATATTTTTTATTGTTTTTTTAAATGCAATTATTGGAGTTATTCAAGAAAGCAAAGCCGAAGATGCATTAGAAAATCTTAAAAAAAGTAGTGAACCAGATTGCAAGGTTTTGAGAGATGGAAAGATAATAAAAATAAAAACAAGCAATTTAACAATTGGTGATGTTGTGGTGCTTGAATCTGGAGATATCGTGCCGGCTGACCTAAGGCTTATTGAAACAATAAATCTTAAATGTGATGAAAGTACGCTCACAGGAGAGTCTTTGTCGTCAAGCAAAAATGCAGATTTGGTGTTAAAGAGCAACACTCCTTTAGCCGAGCGAAAAAATATGGCATATTCTTCAACAGTTGTAACTTTTGGGCGTGGAAAAGGAATTGTTACAGATATTGGGCTTAACACTGAAATTGGAAAAATTGCTTCAATGATTGCATCAACAAAAAAAGATTTAACACCGCTTGAAAAATCAATTAAAAAAGTTGGAAAAGTTATTTCAATTTCGGTTTTATTGATTGCAATTGTTATATTTGCTATTGAAATATTTTTTGCAGATGCAATAAACATTTTAAATGCCTTTTTGGTTTCGGTTTCGCTTGCTGTTGCTGCAATTCCTGAAAGTTTGCCCGCTGTTATAACAATAATAATGGCAATGGGGCTTCAAAATCTTGCAAAAAGGAATGTAATTGTGAAAAGGCTTAAAGCCGTTGAAACTTTGGGCAGTTGTCAAGTTATTTGTTCAGATAAAACTGGAACGCTCACACAAAACAAAATGAAAGTTGTTAAATTTTCATATAATTTGCGAACATATTGTGAAATAGAGAATAACGCAAAAGAACTTGACTTATTAACAAAGTCTATGGTTTTGTGTAATGATAGTTTTATAGGAGAGAATAACAAGGTGATTGGCGACCCAACTGAAAGTGCTTTGCTTGATTTTTGTATTAAAAACAATATTAATAAAGATGCTAAAACAGAATATAAACGTATATATGAAATTGGTTTTGACAGCAACCGAAAACTTATGAGCACAGTGAACTTGGTTGATAATAAGGGCTTTTGCTTCACAAAAGGGGCATATGACAAACTTATAGAAAAATGTAAGTATATTTTGATTAATGGAGAGATTAAACTTTTAGACGACAAAATAATTGAAAGGCTTAACGAAATTAATAACAAAATGGGGCTTGAAGCATTAAGGGTTTTGGCGTTTGCCTATAAATTTGTTGATAATGATTATTCTTTTTTGGAAAACGAACTTGTCTTTATTGGTTTTGTTGGAATGATTGACCCACCAAGAGTTGAAGCAAAGCAAGCAATAGAAAAATGTTTTCAAGCAGGATTAAAGCCAATTATGATAACTGGTGACCATCCTAACACTGCTTATGCAATTGCAAAACAACTTAATATTGCAACCAACAAAAAACAAGTTTTGACTGGGCAGATGTTAGACAATTTAAGTGAAGAAAAATTGCAAGAAAATTTGGATAATTTCAGAGTTTTTGCACGTGTTAGCCCCGAAAATAAGGTCAGGATTGTAAAAGCCTTCAAAAAACAGGGCAAGATTGTTGCCATGACCGGAGATGGTGTTAATGATGCTCCAAGTTTGAAAATTGCTGATATTGGTGTTGGCATGGGAATTACGGGAACAGATGTTGCTAAATCTGTTTCAGACATGATTGTAACTGATGACAATTTTGCAACGATAGTTGTTGCTGTTGAAGAAGGCAGAAAAGTTTATTCAAACATTCAAAAAACAATTCAATTTTTGTTAAGCACAAATATTGTTGAAGTTTTAACAATGCTTTTGGCAATTTTATTTTTCCCAAACTTCAATTATCTCTTTCCGGCACAATTGTTATTTATAAATCTTGTAACCGACAGCTTGCCTGCGTTTAGCCTTGGGGTTGAAAAAGCCGAAAGCGATTGTATGAAGAAAAAACCACGAAAAGCAACAGAAACAATTTTTTCGGGAGGAGTTGGAAGGAATATAATTTATCAATCACTTTTGCAAACATTAATTGTCATGATAGTTTTTGTTTGGGGAATAAACACAACCACCAACGAAGCATCTTCGACTATGGTTTTCATGATTATAAGTTTCATGCAATTGTTTCATGCATTAAATTGCAAAAGCGAAAAAAGTATATTTAAAATAAATATCTTTAATAATAAAGTTTTCAACATTTGTTTTATTTCAACCTTTGCTTTAAATGTTTGTGTGTTCACCCTTCCTGTTTTTCACGAAATATTTAATATTTGTTCATTAAATTTAATTCAATGGATTGTTGTTATTTGTGCATCAATTTCAATTATTCCACTTGTTGAATTATCAA
>CAJMEO010000097.1 GCA_905212505.1 uncultured Christensenella sp. | reverse complement strand
TTCACCACGAGGGTATATTCACTTATTTTGGAAAAATTGAAACTTTTTTGCCGTTTTTTTTAAAGAAAAAAAATAATATATTAACAACTTATGACAACAAAACTTATCACTTTGATTTGTTGAAAGAAAAACCTTTGCTTTTGTTTGATTCACTCAAACAATCCGAAATACAATTCAATAAAACTTTAGAAAATAATGAAAACATAAAAATTTTTAAAGATAATATATTGTATGTTAATATAAATTCTTTTAACAACATAAAAAGTATTAATGATATAATCAAGGTGTTGAAAAAATATTCAAGCAACAAAAAAATAATTCTCGATTTAAGAAATAATGAGGGCGGAATGACCGCCAATGCCGAAAAACTTGCAAATCTTTTTATTGATAAAGAATATAGTGCGTGCAAAAAATCCACACGAAAAACAATTGCAATCAATCTTGCATCTTCAAGTCAGTATAGTCAGCCTGATGAAGTTTTGCAAAATTGGATAGAAAATGGAATTACATCCCCTGATATAATCAAACAAAATTTGGAAGTTTTGAAAGGTCGATGTTTTGATGAATATTATGACAGTTTTGGCAAAACTAAAAGAAGGACATTAAACTATAAAAATTTAGTTTTGCTAACTTCAAAATATACAATTTCTGCTGCAGAAGATTTTATTGCAATGTTTAAAACAAATAAAATAGGTTTGATTGTTGGAGAAAACACATACGGTTCTACTGGCACACCTTTTGTTGAAAAATTTAAAGATGGCTCTAAAATTTTTATTTGCTCGGTTTATTACAAATTGAAAGACGAAACCGAGTTTATCAACATTGGAATAAAACCTGATATTTATATGAATAATTCTATTGAAGATTACAAAAACAATAATGACGAAGTTTTAAACAAAACAATCAAATTATTAAGCAATAATTAATCTAACAAAACAACAAAAATTATTTTAATTATGTTTGCTTTTAAGAAAAAGTTTTTAGTTTTTTGATTCTATAAATTTTCAATCACAACACTTCCATTAAACCAACTGTTAAAATAACTTTCCAAATTTTGCTTGCAAACTTTTGAAAAGGCATATACAAGGTCTGAAGGTGTTGCGTTTTTGCCTTTATTTTGCTGAAAATAAAATTTTAAACTTTTTATAAAATTTGTTTTTCCAACAATTTGTTTGAGATTGTCAAACATTAAAACTCCTTTAACATAAGACAAATAAATATATTCAGGCTCTGTGCTAAATTCATCCAAACTTCTCATCATTGACGTGTCCACTTTTGTGAAAACTTCTTTATACACATCCAAAAACAATAAATAACTGTTTGTTGTGTTTTTTATCATTTCATTTGTGTCCATGTTATATTCTTGGTTTTCATCAAAAAACAAATGCACAGAATATTCCGTTAACCCTTCATCTAAAAATCCATATTTAAATTCATTATTCCCCACCATATTATACCACCATTGATGTGCAATTTCATGAATGATAGTATAGGTGTAATCTTCATAGTTTTCAAGATTGTCAGAAATAAAAACAAGATTAGGATATTCCATCCCGCCATAAACAAAGTTACTTTCACAAACACTTAATTGCTTATAGGGATAACTTGCAAATAGGTTTGAAAATGTTTTTAAACTGTCAACACATGTTTTTAAACTATCACTTGGTCTTTCGTCTTTATAATAAAAATAACAAACCTCAACGTTTTGAACTTTTTCTGAAACCTTTTTGAATTTATCACTCAAAATCATTGCAAAATCTCTAACAGCTTTTGCTGATATTATTGTAACTTTATTTTCTTCTTCAATTTTTTCGTCCACTATATTTCCTGTGGATGCCAAAACATAGTTTTTATTATATGTTATTTTTGCGTCAAAGTTTGCCATTTCAGAATAAAATGGGTCGCCGTTATAGTGATATGAATTTGCAAAATATCCGATGTTTTCGTCATAAACACACGCAATCAAAAAGAAATTCCCAAGATTTATTGTGTTATCGCCATATCCAAATCTGTGATTTATGTTTGGAAGTTTGATGTTATAATTAAAAATTATATTAACACTTTTATTTGGCAACAGTTCATTTTCAAGGTCAACAACCAAAATATCTTTATCCGCATTAAGATATCTTATGCAAGAGTTTTCACAATCTTCAACCTTAACATTCAAAAGTTCAAAAGTACCATAACTTAAGCCATTAGGATAGGCTTTTGATTCGTTTAAACTTGAAACAGGTTTGTTAACAACCCCCTCGCAAAAGGCTTTTGGATAGATATGAAAATAAACACTTTTCAAACTAACGTCTTCTGTTTGATTGACAAATTTGGTGTTTTGATGAACTTCTAAACTTTTATTTTCACAATCAATGTTAACATCCAAAGCATATTCGTTAACATTTTTTGAATAGACCGAAACAAAATCAAAGTTCGCATTATTAAAAAGTGTAACACACAAAACTGATGCGCTTATAATAACAAATAAAGCAATGCTAAATATCAACCAAAATTTTTTTCCAAATTTTTTTTGTTTGTTTTTTTCACAATTAAATTTTTTCATACATATTAATATGCAACCAAAACTAATTTAATGAAAATTTATAAAAGAATGTAAATTATG
>CAJMEO010000096.1 GCA_905212505.1 uncultured Christensenella sp. | reverse complement strand
TTCAAAAAACCCTGACTTTTAAGTTGCCCTTCACACAATTTTTCTAAACTTTCTTTATATGAATTATTATAATTTTTCAAATATTCATCATTTATTTCAACGCTTGTTTGATTATAAACAAATTTATTAAAATCTATTTTATTTAAATCAATATTTAAAATTGGAGAAATCATAACAAACACTATAAACACCGAAAATATTGCTTTTATATATTTTTGCATTTCGCCTTCTGGCAAAATAATATCTGTTAAAACTCCAATCACAACAATGCCAACAATAGATAAAAGCCAACTAGTTATTACCCCCATATCACCCCCAATAAACATTACCCGACGTCATCAAAAGCCCAACTGAAATTAAATACATCAAAGCAACACACAAGATTGATGCAATTAACATATTAATTGATTTTGAAACCGAAAACAAAAAATTAGAAATTTTATCGTCCATCAAAGGCTCAAGCACTGCAGACAACAAATGAAGTGCCCATTTAAAAACCAAAATTGTTATCACTGGTGACAATATTGACAAAAATATTAACAATAACCCTGCCGTTCCAACAGCATTTTTTATTAACACCGAACTTGCCATAATAAGATTAAAACCGTCACTTAAATATCCACCAACCAAAGGCACATAAGTTTTTAAAGCAAACTTTGTTGTTCTTATTGAAACACTGTCAAAACTTCCCGCACTTATGCCTTTGATTGTCATAACCCCCGTAAACAGAGTGAAAACTATCCCTATAACCCATTTAAAGACATCATTTAATAAACTTGAAAATTTGTTAAGTTTTACGTTATTAGACAAGTTTCCAACAACGGAAATTACAAAACTTATCAAAAAAATTGGCAAAACTATATAACTGAAAACATTTATTATTAATCCCGAAAGCATAGCCATAATTGGCTGATAAATTCCCACACTAACAGTGTTCCCGACCGACGCCATAAGGGTTAAAACTATTGGGAATATCACCTCCATCTGACTTTGCATAGAATTTATTGCACTGGTTGTTATATTCACTAAATTTGTTATATTTGTGCACACAATTATTATCACTGCCGAATAGCACACAAAATGAACAACGCTTGAAAGATTTTTTCCTTTAACTTTAAAATGCCCCACAAGATTAGATAATATTGCCAAAGAAAAAACCGAGGTAAGCAAAGGAATTATTTTTTTAAAATCACTTAAAAAAGTTGAAAAAAACATTGATAGCAAATCTTTAAAATCAAATGAATATTCACCACTAATAAGTTTCTTTACTTTTTCAAGAAAACTGTCCGCCCCAAAATTTTCAACATTTTCTATCCTATTCAATTCTTCATCAAGAGCATCAAAATCAAAAAAATCTAACTGCTGATTTGTTTGTTGTTTTAAATCTTCTTCAACAGAAAACGAAAAGGCTTTAACATTAAAATTCGCGTTAAAGCCAAAAAAAGCAAAGCAAAACGCCACCAAAAAAACAATAGAAAATGCAATAATTAAACGCTTTTTCATTTAATTATCCCCACAATGGTTGAAATCATTGAACTTACAATTGGAAGAGCCAAACAAAGAATAATAA
This sequence comes from uncultured Christensenella sp., assembly GCA_905212505.1. GTDB lineage: Bacteria > Bacillota > Clostridia > Christensenellales > UBA1242 > UBA7868. The sequence goes on along the minus strand of CAJMEO010000096.1, from coordinate 1,085 downwards.
TTTTGCCAGCAAGCAAGACTTTATCTGCGATTGAACTATTTCCCGTATCATAACAAACGTTTGCCCCAAATTCGGTTATATAACCAACCCCAACAATTTTTAAAACGCTTGAAAATAAAGCAAAATTAACATTTGTTTTGTTCACAATTTGCATAAATGAATTAACAATATTTCCCAAATAATTTATAATTCCAATCAAAATTATAATTCCACCGGCCAAAGAAACCAGAATAGAAAGTTCTGGCTTAAATTGCTTCAAAACAATGGTCGCAATGCTTGTTACAACCCCAACAATTAAAATTTTGATTATATCCACTAAAAAAACCTCAAACTTTTAACTTTAAAAAATTCAAATTTAACATTTTATATCAATTCAACTTTCATATTACAATAGAAATCATAAAAAGAAATGATAAAAACTTAAAATAAAGTAAATAAGCTTTTAACAGTTGTGAACAATTCATTAATAAGCTTCACAACCATAAGCAAAACAATAATTAAACCCGCAAGTGTTGTTAATGTTGCAATTTCATCTTTCCCAGCATATTTTAGCACCTGATTTACAACAGCCGTTAAAATGCCTATGCCCGCAATTTTAAATATAATTTCAATTCCCATTCTCACCCCTTTTGCATAGCACTATGCACAGTACTATGCATAATACTATGCATAATACTATGCATAATACTATGCATAATACTATGCAATCAGTTTTTTAATTATATTAGAACAATACATACCAACAACCCCAACAAAATCGACAATTTTTTGTACATACTTCCTTGTTTTTCATTTTGCAATTTTGCTTGTTCAAAACAGCTGTTAAAAATTTCAAGATTTTTTTCAATATATTCCTTTTGGCTTTCACAATCACTTGCACCAACACCATTAAAAAAATCAATAATCTTCAAATTTTCTTCTTTTGATAAAATTTCTTCAATCGTCATTGCAATCACCTTCCATAAATTTTCTGCCGTGTCAATGTAATTCACTTTTTCATCCAAAATCATAACTTCATCATCATACATTAACTTTAGAAGATCATATTAATCATTCAGAAATAATTTAATACCCACGTTTTCGCC
>CAJMEO010000095.1 GCA_905212505.1 uncultured Christensenella sp. | reverse complement strand
AATGCCGGCGGTTCCTTCACCGGCGGTTCCACCAAGAAGGACGGGGGAATTCTCTCAAGAGGAGCGGAAATTCTGCGCCTTGAAAAGGAACTGGAAAAGCTGTTTTCGGAAAAGGTGAAGTTAGAAATTTCGGGCGATTTTTCAGTCAAAAATCGTGAAATTGACGAAATTAAGGGCGGTTTAAGGCTGAAAACGGCTGTTTTGGCGGAGGAAAACATTGCGACGCAGGATATTATGTTATTTAATACTGGAAATTCATAGAAAATGTGTTATAATAACAAAATTAAAAGGAAAATTTATGGCTTTTATCAAACAATCTATTGAACTTAAAAATTCAAACTACACCCTAGTTAATAATTTTTTCATAAACAATTTTATGCCTAAAGCCCCTAACAACGCTGTTAAGGTTTATTTAACTGGGCTATATTTTAACACGATAAATTCAGACGCAAACACCATAGACAACTTTTGCTCAGACCTGAATCTTTCAAAAGAAGAAGTTCAAGATGCTTTTGAATATTGGCAAAAAGAAGGCTTGGTTAAAATTTCAAATATTGACAATTTTGAAGTTATATATCTTCCAATTGATGCAAAAACCATAAAATTCAAACCAATAGACGAATCAAAATATGGTGATTTTTTTGTGCTTGTTCAAAGTTTTTTGTCAAGACCCTTAACTCAAAACGAATTTAAAGATTATGTTAATCTTATCGAAAAAAACAAAATTGAACAAGATGCTTTGCTTATGATAATAAAATATTGTTCAAACAAAGACACCGCAATTCCCGCTAATTACATTCTAACTGTTGCAAAAAATTGGATTGGTGAAGGAATTTTAACAACAAAAAAAGTTGAAGACAAAATTAAAGAACTTGAAAAATCAAGTGAGAACATAAAAAATTTGTTTATGGTTTTGGGGCTCAACAGAAACGCAAGTCTTGATGAATGTGATATGTATAACATTTGGACAAAAAGTTTTCATTACACAAGCACAGTTATTCTTTCAGTTGCTGAAAGTCTTAACAAAAAAGGTGGCATGAAAGCCTTAGATAACAAAATAAGAAAATATCACTCAATGCAACTTTACTCGGAAGATGAAATAAAAGAATATGAAAAGAATCGAAAGCACTATCTAACCCTTGCAAAAGAAATATGCGCAAAACTTGGCATTTTTGTTGAAAATCTTGACCCTGTTATTGAAAACTATCTTAACAGTTGGATGTTTAAAGGTTATATGGATGAAACTTTAAAAACAATTGCTAACTTTTGCTTTAAAACCGAGAATAATAGTTTGGAAAAAATGGATTTGGTAATTCAAAAATTATATAAACAAGGTTGTGTAAGCTTGGAAGCTATTACAGACTACATAAACGACCTTAACGAGATTGATAACAACATTCAACAAATTTTTGACAAACTTTCAATTAAACGCATAATAACCAAACGTGACCGTGAACTTTATAATATTTGGTGCAATGAGTGGAACATTCCAACAGATCTTCTAAACTATGCCGTGCAAATTGCTTGTGGAAAAGCTTCTTCTTTTCAATATCTAAACAAAATTATAACTAATTTTCATGAAAAAAATATTGAAACCGTTGAACAAGCTCAAAAAGAAAATGAAAAATATTTCATCACAAGCCAAGACAACAATCAAAACTTAAATATGAACACGAGAAGTTATTCTGATGAAGAACTGAATCGCTTATTTGACAACTTAAAGGAGGTTGACGTTTAATGACAAAAGAAGAAATTTTAAAAAAATCTATTCAAACCATAAAAAATAATCGTGCAATAAAAATTTTGGAAAGTCAAAACTACAAACAAAGTTGTTATGATAATAAAGAAATCCTTGAAATTTCAAACAAACTTGGCGAGATAAAACTAAAAATTGCTAAAGCCGAAAATGATGAACAGCCAATTTTTGATTTATTGCTTGAAAAAAAAGCATTACTAAAACAATTTTTAATCAAACTTAAAGAAAATGGCAAGGACACAAACAAAATATTCCCTGCTTTTGATTGTAAAGTTTGTGGTGACGAAGGCTTTTTGTCTGATGGCGAAATGTGTGAATGCCTAAAAAATGAATATCACAAAAATTTGATGATAGAAACAGGAATTGATCTTCAAAAACTTCCAACGCTTGAAAAGATAAAACTTGACAAGTATGAAAGCAAAGAAGAAATTAAAAACATTATTAAAAATTTAACAAACATTGAAAAAACCAACATAAACACAATTCTTTTTTCTGGCGCAACAGGAACAGGAAAAACTTATATTTCAAAATGCTTTGCAAAAACTTTGTGCGAAAAAGAAGTTTTAACAAGGTTTTATTCAAGCAGTGAAATAAACAAATTGTTTTGCTCTGCTCACTTTAATATTAATAATCTTGACAATATTTTATCAGATTTATTTGATGCCGAAGTTTTGATTGTTGACGACCTTGGCGCCGAAGCAAAATATAAAAATATCACAAAAGAATATTTTATAAATCTTTTAAATGAGCGTCAAAACAAAAACAAAATAACCTTATTCACAACAAATTTAACCTTAAATGATATAAAAGAGATTTACACCGAACGTTTTTTAAGTCGTATTCTTGACAAAGAGATTTCACTTAAATATAATTTTCAAGGCAAAGATTTAAGAATTTAAACACAAAAAGAAGAAATTTAAAAAATT
>CAJMEO010000094.1 GCA_905212505.1 uncultured Christensenella sp. | reverse complement strand
AAAACTTTTATAAAACAAAAAACCTCAATAAAGAGGTTTTTTATTTAATATTAAATTATGCCGTATGGTAACAATAGTTATAAATATTTTCCGAAAATTCATAATTATCGCCAAATAAATTATCTGCATTAGAAACAAAACCTGCAAGAGAATTTACATAGTTTTTACAATTTTCTTTTTCAGCATTGTTAATAACAATTAGGGTGAAGTTTTTAATTTCCTCTTCTTCTGGGGTTTTAGCACCCTTATTCAAATCAATGCTCTTTATTGCTTTGTTTTCGCATTTATTTATTATTGCTTCGTTAAGATTTGCCCCTGTTATAAAGCCTGCATAAATGCTTACATTATCAATTTCAGTTTGACTATCATTTTCAACGTCGTTAATCGTTACATAAATTGTTGCATAGTTTTTGCAATTATAAAGTCCGCACGAATCTGAAATTTGCCCCCCGTTAATACCACAAATTCCACCAACATAACTTAATGAAATTTTGCTTGTATTATTTTTTAATGTGCAAATCATTCCGCCATAAACATTACAATTTGAAATATATCCTTCGTTGAATCCTGAAATAATTCCAGTTGCTGTAATGCTTGAAGAACCAGTTAAAGGTTGAACATAATTGATTACAAAATTTGCAACCACATTAAGATTTTGAACTTTCGCTTCTGTTGATAAATACCCAAATAATCCAAAATAATTTTGAGTGTTATAATTGTCAACATTAAAGTAGGTTAAACCGTTTATAAAACAGCCATTGCCATTAAATGTTCCCCCAAATTTATTTATTCCATCACCAATATTATTAAATTCCTTTCCAGTGGCTTCAATATTATCAGTAACTTCAACAAACATTTTTGTTTTTCCTTCTTTAACTATATTTGACAATTCGTTAATTGCGCGAACGGAGTCAATTCTGTAAGGATCACTATAAGTTCCCTCACCTTCAAGTTTTTTAGTGTTGATGTTATTAACTGATTTTAATTTTGGAAGATTATTTTTGTTAAAAGTTGTTAAATTTTCTAAAGCAAAAATGTTACTACTCCAGTTTTTAAATATAACATTAGCAATTAGGTTTTCACTTTCAAGACCTTCACCACAAGGATTTTCAGACTTGGTGTTTTTGTTATCACTGCTAAAATCAAATGAATCAACATTATTAATTCCAAAATCTTGCAAATAATTAATTTTTCGTTCGCCGACAAGATTTCCATGTTCATCATATTCACTAACATCCAAATCTTTAATTTCAAAATAATTTCCAAACGAAATATAACTATTTTTTGTTGCAACAGAAATTGTTTCTCCTGTTTTCATCAAAGTGTTATGTGCCGCACCAATAATTGCACCAACAAAGTGTGAGTTATCATCGCTATTTATATAAGCCAAAGTTTTGTCTCCAAAGTTATTAATTGCAATACAATTTGCAATATACATGATATTATTTGTTTTTACTGTTTCAATTTTTATATTAGTGTCAATATAAACTTCAATATTCTCAATTTTATATTCAATAACATCAGTTTCAGACAACATATCTCGTCTTCCAGCAAAACCTATAATTCCGCCAACAATTTTGTTTGACCAAACATTGTTAGATGCAATCACGCTGCTGCAAGCACCACCAACTGACAAACCAATCACCCCACCAGCAACAATGGTGTTATCATTTCCTATAACATCAACCGCACTAATAGAGTTCACAACCGTACCATTGTTATTAAATCCAACAATACCGCCAATAAATTTACAATTATTCTTGAATGAGCTAGTATTTGTTTGATTTAAGCCTTCAAATATTGTTTCAACTCTTGAAACATATCCACGGTTTTCCCCGCAGACCAAACTTCCTGCATAATTTGAATTTATATAACTTGAATTGTTAACGTAAACTTTAACATTATCAATTCCACCATTTTCACAAATAAGCCCAAAAGCAAGGCCACTAAATGATGCAATCGATTTTGTTCCACTTAAAACCTGAATGTTTCTTATTCTTTCATTATTCGTGATTGTTTTTTCAGTGTCAACAACACCGCAAATGCTTCCAGCGTATGACACGTCTTCAGCATTAGTTAAAACATTGTCGTTAGAATTTTTATATGAACAGAACAAATTAAATCCTGCAGAAGAATTGTTAACTGAACTTGCAAAGTTAGAATTTACAGAAACATTACTTGTGATGTTAACCAAATTAGATTCTCCATAAACAAAGCCAACAACACCACCCACAATATTTCGTCCTTGAACTATAACATCACTGCCGTCAACATTAACATTTATCACATCTGCATCTTTCACAATTCCCGCCAACGACCCAACATAATAACTGTTATTTGCATAAACTTCAATTGGTTTAATAACTAAGTTTTTAACCATTGGGGTTATAAGTCCACTATATTTTTCAATTTTCGCAAACAAACCAAAAGCTTCGCCAGAATAATCTGAAGGTGCTGAAATTCTTATATTTGAAATTTCAAGACCATTTCCATCCAAACTTCCACTGAATGTATAGTTATAAGTTGGCACACTCACATAATCATTAAAGTTAATATTATTAATAATTCTGTAATATTGACTGTTTGTTTTGCCATTAATAGAAAAATATTCAATAAATTCTTCTTCGTTAGATATTATTATTGGATTTTCTTCACTTCCAGCATATAATCCGTCATTATAGATATAAGAATATTTTACACCGCCATCTAAAGTTTCTGTAA
>CAJMEO010000093.1 GCA_905212505.1 uncultured Christensenella sp. | reverse complement strand
AATTGTTAAATAAGATATGTTTATTGAGTTTGGTTTTGCTTTAAAAATCAAAAGGGGTTAATTATGAAAAAAAATATAAACGACTTTAACTTTTTTGATAAAAAAGTTCTTTTAAGATTGGATTTAAATGTCCCTTTGTCTGTTGACGGAAAAATAGAAAGCACAAAAAGAATTGACGAAGCCATTCCAACAATAAAAGCATTAATCGACAAAAATGCAAGAATAGTGATTGTTTCTCATCTTGGAAAACCTGATGGGAAAGTAAACCCAAAATTAAGTTTAAAACCCGTTTTTGAATATCTCAAACAAAAACTTCCAACAAAAGTTTATTTTTCTGATGTTTCAATTGATGAAAAACTATCAAATGAAGTTAATAAACTTAAAAATAGTGAAGTTTTGGTTTTAGAGAATATTAGATTTCATCCTGAAGAAGAAGCATGTGATGAAGAATTTTCAAAACGCTTAGCTTCGCCATTTGACATTTTTATTCTTGACGCGTTTGGAACTTGCCATAGAAAACATGCTTCAACCTTTGGGGTTAGTAATTATCTTGACAGTGGAATTGGAATGCTTGTTGAAAAGGAGCTTGCGTTTTTGCAAAACATTTTGGTTGAGGGAAAACATCCCATTATGGCAATTTTGGGTGGGGCCAAAGTGAAAGATAAACTTAAAGTGATTGAAAATCTGCTTGATAAAGTTGACGTGATGCTAATTGGTGGAGGGATGAGTTACACATTTTTGAAGGCTTTGAATGCTGAAGTTGGGAATTCTATTGTTGATAACGAGCAAATTGATTTTTGCTATAAAATGATAAAAAAAGCTGTTCAAAACAAGGTTAAGTTGTTGTTGCCAACAGATAATGTGTGTGCAAGAAGCTTAAACGATAAAGACATAAAAAATGTTGTTTTAACAAAAATGAGTAAAGATTTGCAGGCTTTTGATATTGGTTTTAAAACAATTAAGCAATTTAAAAAACAAATCAAAAAAGCAAGAACGATAATCATCAATGGGCCAATGGGAGTGTTTGAAAATGAAAATTTTAGTTTTGGCACAAAAGAAATTTTAAAAGCAATAACAAAAAATAAAAAAGCCGTTAAAGTTGCTGGAGGCGGTGACACTATTTATGCCATAGAAAAATATGATCAACAAAATGGGTTTAATCATTTATCTACTGGCGGTGGAGCAAGTTTAAAACTTTTGGAAGGGAATGGGCTTGTTGCGATAAATAACATAAAAGATAAAAATTAAAATTTTATTAAATTGTTATGAAAAATAAAAGGTAATTTGATATACTTTAAAAAAGGGGATAAAACTTTATGAAATTAATTGTTGCAAATTTAAAGATGAACAAAAACTCGGTTGACATGAGTGAATATCTAAAAAAACTGTCAGAAGAAAAATTTTCAAACAAAATTATTATTCTTCCAAGTTTGTCAAACTTGTTTTTGGCTTCAATTTATAAAAATGAGAATATAGAATATGGGGTGCAAAATTTCTTCTATAAAGATGAAGGTAGTTACACAGGTGAATGCAATTTAACAATGCTTAACGGCATGGATATTAAATATGCTTTGGTTGGGCATCATGAAAGACGCAAGCAATTTAAAGAAAGCAATGCAACAATAAACAAAAAAATTTTATATGCTCTTGAAAAAGGGGTTACGCCAATTTTATGTGTTGGTGAAAGTTTTGGTCAAACAAAGAATAATTTGTATAAAGCACATCTAAAGCGTCAACTCTCTTTGGCACTTAAAGGAGTTAAAATTGCCGACTTAGAAAAAATCATCATTGCTTATGAACCAACCTATTCAATCGGTGCCGAAAATGCCGCTGACCTAATTTATGTTGAAAGTAATATTGCATTAATTAAAGAATTTATAAATTCAAAAAGTGCAAAAACCGAGATAATCCCCAAAGTATTATACGGCGGAAGTATAACTGTTGAAAACTACGAAAAATATTTAAATAGTGAATATATTGATGGTTTGCTTATTGGAAGAACAATCCTTGATGCGGATAATTTGATAAAAATAGGAAAATAAAATGAATAAAAAAGTTGCTTTAATTGTTCTGGATGGCTTTGGGATTAGAAAAAGTCAATATTATAATGCGGTCAAAAATGCCAAAACTCCTTATTTTGATTTTTTGTGGAAAAACTATTCTCACACATTAATTAAAACTCAAGGAGAGTATGTTGGACTAAAAAAAGGGCAGTTTGGAAATTCTGAGGTTGGACACTTAAATTTGGGGAGCGGAAGAATTGTTAAACAAAACAGCACAAAAATATCAGAAAGCATTTTAAATGGCAAATTTTTTGAAAATAAAAAATTAATCAAGTTAATAGAAAGCCTAAAAAAACAAAATTCATTTTTGCATTTGTTTGGACTTTGTTCTGATGGCGGGGTACATTCTGAACTTGAACATTTGTTTGCCGTTTTAAAACTTTGCAAAAAACAAAATTTTAAAAATGTATTAAAAAAGCCCAAACTCTTATGATTAAAGAATTTAGGCATAAAAAAAATATTGGCAACGACCTATTTTAGCAAATAATCACTATCTTCGGCGCTGAAGTGTTTAACTTCTGTGTTCGGGATGGGAACAGGTGAACCACTTCGCAATAATCACCAATATAATTTTAACAATATTTATTTTAATAGTTCTCTGAAAACATGATAATGTGGTTAATCAAATTAAATAATTTAGGGATTAAATCCTCAATCTATTAGTACTAGTCCGCTCAATGTATCGCTACACTT
>CAJMEO010000092.1 GCA_905212505.1 uncultured Christensenella sp. | reverse complement strand
CATAAAGTAGCCAATAAAAAAGAGAACTGGATTTTTTACTCTAATTCTCTTAATCATTTCGCAAGTTTCAAATTGCTTAGACTAAGGTCTTTTTTTGCATTTAAATTTTCAATGCATATTATTTAATAATTAATTTGTTTTTTGTTTTTAATTATGATATAATAAACAAAAAAAAGGAGGAGATTATGGTAAAGAAAAAATCATTTTTAACTTATTTGCTTGCTATGTTTTTGATAATTCCAGCTTTTTTGATGTTATCAGCGTGTGGCAAAAAAACTTTTAGTTACCTTGATGTAAAATTTTCAAATCAAAGCTCAACTATAGCTTGTCATTATGGCGATAATGCTGGGCTAGATAGTTTTGAGATTACTGCTCACTTTTCGGACGATTCAACAGAAATTTTAAGTTTGCAAAATGTTACAGTTAAAGTTAAGTTTTGCGAAGGACATTATTCAAGCCCTATAGAAATAGAATTATCTTCATACTTAGAAAAAATTGAATCAAATACACTTGATGTTGGCACCTACACAATTGATTTTACTTATATGGGGTCAACTGTATCGCTTACCGCCGAGGTCTATGCAGTTGCAAACACTTTAGATTACGAACTAGATTTAACAACAAATGTTACATCTATGGGTGGCAAAACAATTGAGGATAACAATGTTATTTTCTATGGAACAAAAACAAGTGCTGTTGATTTAACTGTTATGACAGACAATAAGTTTGTTTCAAACAGTCAAATAGATGGGCTTTATATTCTTATGAAAAAAGTTGACGGCTATGATGATTGGATAGAATGTTATAATGTTAAAGATAAAATGCCTGATCAATTGTTATCTCCACAAGAATATGAACAAAACAATTTGTTGTCTGCAATATCATTTGAGGATGATTCTAATAATTTAAGTGATATTACACCAGGCCAATATTTGATTTGTGCAAAAATTAAAGAAACAAATAATTTCTTTGCAACCTATTCAAGTTTCCAAAAAATAGAAATTTTAAAAGCACCATTTACCATTGAAAACGAAGAACTTACACCTGATAATTATGATACTTATAAAGGTTTACAATACACTTGGGCATTTAATGTTGAAAAAGATGTGAGTAAAGATGTTACATTTAATGATATGTTGGCAAACGAAGAAAACAACTATTATCACACAAACGATTATTTTTCTAGTGGCGAATTTAAATTAATATTAAATGCAGGGCAAGAAACGGCTCAAGAAACAATAACTCTTAACAAGCTTGTTAGTGGCGAAGAATATGAAAATAATCTTTCAAAATTATTAAAGTACGGAAATTTTGTTGCAGTGCCATTTGAAGGCGAAACAGCATTGCGTGGTTACAATGCACAACAAAAGGGCGAACAATTAACAGCAAAAGTTAAGTTTGTGCCTAATGAAGAGTATCAAAATTTATACGAGGAGTCTGAGCCATTTTTAATAAAACTTACGGTTAATAGGGGATCGTATCTAATTCCTAGACCAACAGTAAGCACCAATGAATACACCTATGATTCTAATGGTGTTTTGCCAAGTGTAATGACCTTTGATTACTTTGACAATAAAGACCAGTTTGTCGCAGATATAAGCAACGGGCTCACCGAAAAATATACTGATGCTGGATACAATAGCACTTGGGAATTTAGTGCAAAAGGGGCTGGAACTTATACAGCAACAATATATTTTACTGGAAATGGCATTGACAACAATATTGTAAATTTCTGCTGGGAAGAAGATAAAGCCACACCTCACGGCTCAACTTATACTGCCGAGAATGTTAAAAAAACAATAGATGGCACCGAATATATTATTGGTGTAAGATACACTTGGGATGTTCAAAAAGAAGAATTTAATGACTTGGCTAGTTTTATAAAGGGTGAGGATGGTTTTGCTCTGCATCTTGATGAAAATGGTGAAGCAATTATTAAGTTTGGCCTTGGCCCAGACTCATATTATGAAGGATTAAATTTGAGTTGGGAGGTGTTAGGTAAAGGTGTTAATCTTGGTGAATATGGAACAACAAGTGCAACTGGCACATTAACTGATGTTAAAGGCAAAGAAGGAAATTGCAGATATAAGAAGTTTGTGATAAACAAAGACGGATTGGAAGCAAGCTCAGCAGGTTATAACATTGGGTTTACTATCACTAATGTTGCTTCCGAAAACTTTGGACCAATAAATGCAGAAACAATAATTGTTACTTTAGGCAGTTACAGTTATTATCAAGACGAAAATTCAAATATATGCAAATCATTCTGCGGCACCACAACCGATAATACAACAGTTTATGCTGACTATCGTTTGTTCACTACAGGGGACACACTTCAAACTGTTTTACATTTATTAAATGAAATAACAGGAACAAATGGTAGTTGGACAATCAAAAACGCAGATGACACAGAAATATCTGATTATTCAACTATCAGTTTATCAAATGCAAGCAAATTTAAGTTTGTGTTTACAAGCAGTGTATGTTACATTAAAAATATAGGCACAGATTATAGCTTTATAATACATTTCTTTGACCACGAACCAAATGCAAATGAATTTGATATTTCATCCGAATAAAATCATTAAAAAAATGGGCTATATAAAACTATATAGCTCATTTTTTAAACATTCAAATTAGGTTTAAAAACCAAAACTTTAATTTATAAATCACATTTAATTATCTCTAAAATAGAGAAACGATATTTGTGATTTTGGCTTCGCCTTTTCGTTTCTCTGCCTTTTAATATTGTGTTTTCATTTCTTCTCT
>CAJMEO010000091.1 GCA_905212505.1 uncultured Christensenella sp. | reverse complement strand
TTTCTAAGCCGTCGGTGTTCGTTCTTGCTAAACAAATTGGAACATCCCCGTTTTGTTTGTATAGATTATAAAGGCTTAGCCCAATTCCGCTTGAAGCCCCAGTGATAACAACAATTTTGTTCATTTTTATTCTCCGTTAAAATTAGATTTTATTTATTTTAACATATTTTTAATAATTTGAAAAATATTTTAATTGATTTTAATGTGCTTAAATAAAAATTATTTTTTTGGTTTTTATATATTTCGCTTTTAAAAATTTACAAAAAGTTTTATATTATAATCATGAAATGTAATATTTGTCCAAGAAATTGTAATGTTGACAGAACTATAAATGGTGGGTTTTGTGGTCAAAATCAATTAAAAATTCAAAAAGCAATGGTTCATAATTTTGAAGAGCCCATAATTAGTGGTACAAATGGAAGTGGAGCCATATTTTTTAGCGGATGTAACTTAAAATGTTTATTTTGTCAAAATTATCAATTAAGTCATCAAAACAAAGGCAAAACAATTTCGGTTCAGGATTTGGTTGAAATCATAAAAAAACTTGAAAGCAAAAAAGTGCATAACATAAATTTTGTAACTCCAACTCATTATACTCGTGAGATTATTCAAGCACTAAAAATTTATCGTCCTAAAGTTCCAATTGTTTGGAATACAAGCGGTTATGAAAAACCACAGACTATTGAAGAACTTAAAGATTATGTTGATATCTTTTTGTTTGATATAAAATATTATTCACCAAAACTTTCAAAAGAATATTCAAAAGCCGAAAATTATTTTGATTTTGCATTTAAAAGTTTATTAAAAGCACGAGAAATAATTCCTAATGATATAATTGAAAACAAAGTGATGAAAAAGGGAATTATTGTAAGGCACCTAGTTCTTCCATCTGCAAGTTCAGATTCTATAAAAATACTAGATGAGATTAACAGAAATTTGGGCAATAAAACTATCGTGAGTTTATTAAATCAATACACTCCTTGTTTTAAAGCAAAAAATCATAAAGTTTTAAAAAATAAGGTCACTTATCTTGAATATAAGCGAGTTGTTTGTCATGCAATAAATCTTGGTTTTGAAAATGCCTTTGTTCAAGAAAATTCTTCGCAAACTGAAGAGTATATCCCAAATTTTGATGAAGAATTCAATTTAAGCAAATTTTTAAATGAATAGTTTACAAGTTTTTTAAAAGCTCAAAATTGTTTGACAAAGATTAATTTCTGCGGTAAAATATTATCATGATTAAAACAAACTACTATTATTACTATAATTTTTAGTTCTAGCAATTGGTAGAAGTTTTTTTGTTTTTTATGCCTTCTACCTTGAAGGTTTTTTTAATGATTTAAAATTAAATTTCAATTTGAAAGTTTAAGGAGAAAATATGGACAAAAAAGATTTATTTAAAGTTCTTCAAGAGCGTGGATACGTTTATCAAGCAACGAATTCGGAAGAGATTGAAAAAATGCTTACAACAGACACAATAACGGCCTATGTTGGAATTGACCCAACCGCTGACAGTTTGCATATCGGGCACTGTTTTCCGCTTATTATTGCAAAATATTTGCAAGAAGCAGGGCACAAAATTATTGTTGTTCTTGGTGGAGCAACAGCAAAAATTGGTGACCCAAGTGGAAAATCAACAATGCGACAAATGGTAACTGATGAATTTATAAACAACAACTATAGTGCGATCAAACAAATTATTGGCAGATTTGTTGACATTGAAGGTGAAAACAAAGCCATTATTCTTAACAATGCCGAATGGTTTAAAGGTTATGATTATGTGAACTTTATGCGTGACATAGGTGTTCACTTCAATGTTAGCAAAATGCTTTCAAGTGACGCATATCAAAAACGTATTCAAGATGGTGGGCTAACATTTTTTGAAATGGGGTATATGCTTATGCAAGCCTATGATTTTGCTTATCTTAACAAAACTTATGGTTGCACCCTTGAGTTTGGTGGTTCAGACCAATGGGGAAACATTGTTGCAGGGAAAGAGTTAACAAGAAAACTAAATTATAAAGAAGGCGTAACAGAAAAACCTCTTGAAGGGTTCACGCATCCACTTTTAACAAATTATGAAGGTGTTAAAATGGGCAAAACAGAAAAAGGTGCTTTGTGGGTTGATCCAAACAAGACAAGTCCTTATGAATTTTATCAATATTTTTATAATGTTGATGACCGCGATGTTGAAAAAATAATGAAACTTTTAACGCGTATTCCGCTTGATGAAATCAAACTTTATCTTGACGGCGACATCAGAAAAGCAAAACGAGCAATGGCTTATGAAATAACGAAACTTGTTCACGGAAAAGACTTAGCCGACAAAGCATTAGAAACAGCTGATAACATTTTTGCAAACGCAAATTTTGACAGCATGCCAAGTTTAGAACTAAAAATAGACGGAGATATTAATGTTGTTGACCTTCTATTTAATGCAAAACTATTCTCAAGCAAAGGCGAAGCAAGACGAATGATAGAGCAAGGCGGAATTACAATTGATGATGAAAAAATAACTGATTTTAGGCAAGTGTTAAAAAAGAAAGAAGAATATATCATCAAAAAGGGTAAAAAAACATATTTAAAAGTAATAAACAAATAGTCAACGTAAAAAACAAAAAATATAAACATAAAAGGTCAACTTTTATTATAGTGGAAACATTTGGCTGTTAAAAAAGATATAAAAAAGCACATACAAGTAAATTTTCAAATTGTATGTGTTTTTTTAGACCTAAACTTAAATCTTAAGGTTAAAATTAAACTAAAAATTAATCAATCTAAATTAAAATTTAATAA
>CAJMEO010000090.1 GCA_905212505.1 uncultured Christensenella sp. | reverse complement strand
AAGTTTTATTTTTTCAAATTTAATTTTTTAAGTTTCAATTTTAAAATAAAACGAAAATATGTTCTTTTAACAACAAAAAAGGGAAAGAATATTGTTGTTCCACTTGAATTTGGTCAAGAAGCGAATCTTGAATATGTTGATTTAACTTATTTATTATTAGATAAAACCACTATAAACACTTTAAAAATCAATATTAATACTGGTGTAGAGGATAATCCTTTTCTAACGGCAATAATGTATGGATTTTTGCAAACCATAACAAGTATTTTCCTTTGTTTATTAAAAACTAAAAAACTATCAGTTATTGTGAGTAATAAAATAAATCCAGTATATACTAAAGACAGAGGAATAATCAACTTAAGTTCGTCATTAACTGCAAGTTTAGTTGATTATTTATGGGCATTTATGCAGTATTTTATAAAATTTAAAAGGGTTGGTAAAAGTTATGAAAAATGAAGAAATTAGAACAAACAAAATTGAACAAATCATGACAGAGGCTATGAGTAAATTAAAAAGTGTTATTGATGTGAACACTGTGGTGGGCAATCCTATAACAACTTTTGATGGAACAACAATAATTCCAATAAGCAAAGTTAGTGCGGGATTTATCGCAGGTGGTGGTGAATATAACCAAACCAAAGATATGAAAAAAAATGCCAGTTTAGATTTTCCTTTTGCAGGTGGAACTGGAACAGGTTTTTCAATAAGTCCCATTGGCTTTTTGGTTGAAACCGCTAGTGGCATAAAATTGATTAGTATTGATAACAAAAGCGCATATGAAAACATGCTTGAAATTATAAAAAATGTTACAGACAAAATAAGTAAATAGGTGCAATATGAAAAAATTTTTAAGTTTTTTATTAATAATTTGTTCAATGCTTAGTTTTGGATTAATTAAAAATTCAAACACAAATAATCTTTATGCCGAAAATATTTGCAAGTCTAGCGTTGTGATTGAAAAAAATTCTAAAAGAGTTTTGTTTGAACACAATAAAGATGAAAAACTCGCAAATGCATCAACAACAAAAATAATGACAGCATTAATCACTCTTGAAAACTGCAAAAACATTCAAGAAAATGTTAAAGTTGATGACAGGGCAATAGGAATTGAAGGAACAAGTATATACCTAAGAAAAGGCGAAACCTTGACTGTTGAAGAACTTTTGTATGGTTTGATGCTTTCATCGGGTAATGATGCAAGCCTAGCACTGGCGTATTATATCGGAAAAGGAAATTTGCAGACATTCGTTGATTTAATGAACAAAAAAGCCGAAGACTTGAGTCTTAAAAATACACATTTCGATAATCCGCATGGGCTTGACAGTGAAACTCACTACACAAGTGCTTACGACCTTGCAATAATCACAAGTGAAGCGATGCAAAATGAAACTTTCAGAACAATTGTTAGCACAAAGATTAAAAAAATAAGTGGCAACAGTGAAGTTGAACATAGATTTTTAAGAAATAAACAAAAATTGTTAAAAACTCTTGAAGGTTGCACTGGGGTTAAATCTGGTTTTACTGATAATGCTGGAAGATGCTTGGTTACAAGTTGCCTTAGAGACGATATGGAAGTTATTTGTGTTGTTTTAAATTGCCCGAATATGTTTGAAGAAAGCAGTAGACTTATTGAACTTGCATTTAAGGAATATCAACAAGAAACAATTTTACAACCTTATAATTATATTTCTAACATTACAGTTAATAACGGAAATATTGAAAATGTTAAAGTTTATTCTATGAAAGGTTTTAAATATCCTTTAAAAGACGGCGAAAAGTCAAAAATTAACATTGAAACCGAACTTGAAAGTGAACTTACAGCCCCAATTGAAAAAGAAAAAATTGTTGGCAAAATTAAAGTTTATTATGAAAAAGACTTGATTTTTTCTGAAAATATCTATACTATGGAAGGTGTAGAAAGTGTGGATATCAAAGATAAAGTGAAAGATATCATTGATAAATGGTTCTACGAATAAAAATCAAAGGATAAAATTATGAGAATTAACAAATATATTGCAAGTTTGGGTGTTTGCTCAAGACGAAAAGCCGATGAATTGATTATGCAAGGAAAAGTGAAATTAAATGGCAAAATTGTTTCAAATTTAGGCATTGACTTATCAGAAAAAGATAAACTTGAAATTGACGGAAAAATATTGTCAAATTCTGAAAATTTAGTTTATTTTATGCTTAATAAACCCAAAGCCGTTATTTGTTCAAGCAGTGACGAAAAGGGCAGAAAAACCGTTCTTGACCTTGTAAAAACAAGTGAAAGAATTTATCCAATCGGAAGGCTTGATTATGACAGTGAAGGTTTGATTTTGTTAACGAATGACGGAAATCTTGCCTATAAGTTAACTCATCCAAAAATGCAAATTCCAAAAACTTATATAGTAAAAATTAAGGGCGATATAAAAGAAAGTGAACTTGCAGTTTTGAGAAATGGTGTTAAGATTGGCGATGTAAAATATAATAAGTGTAAAATAAAAGTTTTGCAAAAAGACAAAAATTGCACAAAACTTGAAATTATATTAACCGAGGGCAAAAATCGTGAAATTAGAAATATGCTTGATTTTATTGGAAAAGATATTGCTCTTCTAAAACGAGTTAGCATTGCAGACCTTCGACTTGGAAGTTTAAATAGGGGAGAGTTCAGACCGCTTAAAGACTTTGAAGTTGAATATCTTAAAAATTTGTAGTTTAATGTTTAAAACAACAAAATTATAACAAGGGAATTTTTGCAAAATCCCTTTTTTTATAATATAAATAAATGTTTAACTAAACAAACTTGTTGATTTTGTTTTAATTCACAATTAAAATAAAGAACATCTAGACAAAAAAAGTAAATAAAA
>CAJMEO010000089.1 GCA_905212505.1 uncultured Christensenella sp. | reverse complement strand
AAAAAAATAAATGTTCTTTATCTTGAGTCTGGTGAAGAGTTTCATGTTAAAAGAATTTTTAATCTTGGATCAGAATATGGAATTGGTTTTGAAGAGTTTTCAAACCCTGAGCAAACTTTAAGAATCAAAAACAAAAATCTTTATGCTGATAAAACCATTGTCCGTGAACTTATTGGAAATGATAATTTCTTTATCTCTGACTTAATCAATAAAACTGCTGTGTTTGAAGATGGCACAATTGTTGGAAAAATTACAGATATCGAAAACTATGGCTCTTGTGACATTGTTTTTGTTGATAGCAACGTTTATCACAATTTGAGTTTTGCAAATACTGGCGACATCTTTCTTGAAATTAAAGAAAATGAAAATAAGGTTGTTCTAAATAAAGAAAAGTTCATGCAAACAAAAGTTTGTGATGAAGATGGAGAATAAAATGAGAATTGACATTTTAACACTTTTTCCTGAAATGTTTTCGCCTTTAAAAACCTCAATTTTAAAGCGTGCTCAAGACAATAATTTGCTTGAAATAAACATAATAAATTTCAGAGAGTTTTCGTCAAACAAGCATGGGCAAGTTGACGATGTTCCATTCGGTGGTGGGGATGGCATGGTTTTGATGTGCCAACCAATTTTTGATTGCATAAATAAAATCAAAACCGAGAAATCAAAAATTATATACATGAGCCCAAAAGGAAAAACTTTGAAACAAAATATGGTTGGTCAATATTTAAACTTTGACCATCTAATCATCCTGTGCGGTCATTATGAAGGCGTGGACCAACGAGTGATTGACTATTTTAACATGGAAGAAATTTCTATCGGCGACTATGTTTTAACGGGCGGTGAACTGCCTTCAATGGTGTTTGTTGATTGTTTGTCAAGATTAATTCCGTCAGTGCTTCACAACGAGCATTCAAGCACTATTGAAAGTTTTAACGACAATCTTTTAGAGTATCCTCAATACACACGTCCAAGCAACTTTATGGGTTTAGAAGTTCCAAGTGTTTTGTTAAGCGGAAATCACGCTGAAATTGATAAATGGCGAAAACAAAAAAGTTTTGAAATAACACAAAAAAATCGACCAGATTTGTTAAGTTAATAACATTTGATAAAATATTACAAAAATTATAAGGAGATTATATGAAAATAAATTGGTTCCCAGGGCATATGAAAAAAACCATAGATGAACTTGCAGACAAAATTAAACTTGCAGACGTTGTTTTGTATGTTTTGGATAGTCGTGCACCAAAATCAACATTAAACCCCAAATTTGACAAAATAATTGGCTCAAAACCCATTATTTTTGTTTTGAATAAGTCTGATTTTGTTAGTGAAGAAAATCTTAAATCTTTTGCAAATAAATTGATAGATGAAAACATAAGATTTGTGATATTAAACAGCACTAAGCCAAATGCTTATAAAGAAATTATAAACAAGACCAAAGAACTTATGATAAAAAAACTAGAAAGGAATAAAGCAAAAGGAATAAACATTCCATTAAGATTGATTGTTATAGGTGTTCCAAACGTTGGCAAAAGCACACTAATCAATAATTTTGCAGGTTCAAACAAAGCCGAAGTGGGCAATAAACCAGGAGTTACAAAACAAACTAAATGGGTTAAGGTCGACGGCAATATAGAGTTGTTAGACACGCCTGGCACATTGTGGCCAAATTTAGATGATGAAGTTGTTGCAAGGCACTTAGGCTATATAGGTTCAATAAAAGATGAAGTTTTGGTTTTAACAGATTTGTGTTATGAACTTATAAAAGAACTTGCACCAAAATATCCAAAAAACTTTAAAGATAGATATAATGTTGACGTAATAAACAAAGAGCCAATTGAAATTTATGATGAAATTTGTAAAAATCGTGGATTTGTTATGAAAAATAATGAAATTGATTATGAGCGCGGTGCAAAAGCAATTTTGGACGATTTAAGAAAAGGGAAATTAGGTAAAATTGTTTTGGATGATGTTTAGGCTTATTTAAAAAATTATTTTTAATGATAAAAATTTCTGCTATGATGAGTGGTAAAATGTTTTATATTGTCAAAGTAAACTTTTGCAGTTAACATTTGTTTAATCGCTTAAAATTTTTTTGAAAGTTAATAAACATTTTGCTTAAAATTTTTTTGAGATTTTTTGGGATGCGTGATATAATGTGACTATGACAGAAGAAAAACCAGACAAACTTAAATTTGAAAAAGAATGCCTAAAAAATGGATATAAAAACATTTGTGGTTGTGATGAGGCAGGAAGGGGACCTTTGGCAGGGCCGGTTGTGATTGCGGCTGTTATCATGCCACTTGATGATAAAAGTATCATTTGTGGTGTTGATGACAGCAAAAAATTGTCTGAAAAAAAGCGTGAAGAACTGTATGAAAAAATAATAAAGACTGCCAAAGCCTTTAAAGTTTCAATAATAAGTGAAAAAGTTATTGACGAGATTAACATTTTAAATGCAACCAAACAAGGTATGACTGAAGCAATAAATGGCCTAAGTCAAAAACCTGATTGTGCTTTAATTGACGCAGTAACCGGTCTTAATCTTGAATGTAACACAATTTCAATAATAAAAGGCGATTATTTAAGTTATTCAATTGGATGTGCAAGCATTCTTGCAAAAGTGACAAGAGATAGGCTTATGAAAGAATATTCAAAAAAATATCCTGTCTATAACTTTGAAAAACATAAAGGTTATGGAACAAAAGAACATATTGAATTGTTGAAAAAGTTTGGGAAATGTGACATTCACAGAAACAGTTTTATAAAAAATTTTTTCATAAATTAATAAGTGAATGCAAATTATAAATTAGCAAAATGGAATTTTTAATCAAAAAATATTTCAAATTTTTCTTTGGATTTAAGTTGATAAGAATAAATAACAAATTTAATTTAACATAAATTATATTTT
>CAJMEO010000088.1 GCA_905212505.1 uncultured Christensenella sp. | reverse complement strand
AAAAAATATACAGGAATTTAACATATAAAGGTTACACTTTTGATCAAATAAAAAAAGCATTTATGGAGGATGATAGTGAAAACTGGAATTGATTTGGTTGATATTGAACGATTTAAAATGACAAATTATGAAAAATTTTTGGAAAAATATTTTACAATTAATGAAATTGAATATGTTCTTAAAAAGAAGAAAAAATTTGAAACAATTGCAGGCATTTATGCCGCAAAGGAAGCGGTTTTAAAGGCGTTTAAGGTTGGAATTGGCACAGGAATAAGCCTAAAGCAAATTGAAATTGGACATTTTAACAACATTCCTTTTGTTTCGGATAATAAGACAATAAAAAATTTGCTTGAAAAAGAAAATTTGAGCGAAATTGATGTTAATATTTCTCACAGTGAAAATTTGGCAATTGCAATTTGCATAATAAATTAATTTTAACAAACAATAAAATTGTAGCATAATGCTACTTTTTTTATTGGGGAAATTATGATTGAAATTTATAAAAAAGAGTTAGATAGCAAACTAAAAAATGTCGAAATTAACACTAAAACCGTGCATTTTCATAATATAAAGAAAGATGAATTAATTTTGATGTATAAAAATTTTTATCAAACAAATAATTTATGCAGTATTAGTTTTGAGGATATGGAAGTTGATAATCTTTCTTTTTCTGTATACGAAAATTGGCTGGTGGGGTTTAATGATTATTAAAAGAGGAGAATTATATCTTGCAGACTTGTCGCCTGTTATGGGCAGTGAACAAGGTGGAATAAGACCGGTGTTAGTTATTCAAAATGATATTGGCAACAAATATAGTCCAACTATTATTGTTTCTGCAATAACGAGCAGGCTTTATAAAGCAAAACTTCCAACCCACATAAGTTTGGATGCAAACACATATGGGCTTAGCAAAGATAGCATAATTTTGCTTGAACAAATAAGAACAATTGACAAACTAAGACTGAAAGAAAAAATAGGGGAATTAAGCCCTGTTAAGATGAAAGAAGTTGACAGAGCATTACTTATTAGTTTGGGATATTATTAATAAAATTTTGAATTTAAAAGCATGTTATGTTGTTAATAGAAAAAATGACGATAAATATAAAAAATACAAGTTTAGAATTATATATAAAAATAAGATTGATTTAACATTAAAATCAATCTTGTTTTTTTGATTGTCAAATTAAATTTAAAATTGCTTTAAAAATATTTTTTATTGTCATCGTGAATTAGGCTTAAATTTAGTTTATAAAACTTGTTTTTGATGCTTGACATAAAAAAGATTTATGTGATAAACTAAAATCATGTGTAAAAAACGAAGTGACGGAAAGAGATTAAAACACTGCGATCCAATTTTAAGAATGACAAGTTATATCATGCCACACAGATATGACGCTCAAGTTTTTTCTAAGGATAAAATCAGGTGTGAAAATATTGATAAATTCATAAAAGAAGAAGCCGAAAAAAGCAATAAATTCAAGTATATGCATATAGTTATTGCAGGTCTTGTTAGGATGTATGCAATGCGACCAAAATTAAATAGGTTTATTATGAACCGAAAGATATATGCAAGAAATAACATTTCAATTTGTTTTGCAATGAAAAAAGCACTAAGTGAAGATGCTCCAGAAACCACAATCAAACTTGATTTTACGGGCAAAGAAAACATTTATGAAATAAGAGATATCATAAATAATGCCATTGCGGAAAACAGCAAGGTTGAAGACAATAACGACACAGACAAAACAGCGCAAAAGTTATTAAAACTTCCAAACTTTCTGTTGAAATTTGCGATGTGTTTTATAAGGTGGATGGACAATCATGCTTTGCTTCCAAAAAAACTTATTAAAGTTAGCCCATTTCACACAACTTGTTTTGTTACAAACATGAAAAGTTTGGGTACAGATTATGTTTATCATCATCTTTATGATTTTGGCACAACTGGTCAATTTATTGGCATGGGTAAAGAGCATATTGAACCTGTTGTTGATGATGATGGGAATGTTTCAAAACAAAAAATCATGAAACTTGGAATGGTTATTGATGAAAGACTTTGTGATGGATTTTATTATGCTAAGGCAATCAAATATGGCACAAAATTTATTGAAAATCCAAATCTTTTAACTGAAAGACTTGAAGAAATTATAGTGGACAATGAAATTTAGTTTAAGATTTAAAAATTTTATTTTAATTTTAAATGTGAAAATTATTTCGCTAAAATAAGAGGTTTTTAAATATACTGTTTTTTATTTTTTTGATAAATCACACTAATTTTCAATTTAGTGTTGACAAAAGCAAAAATTTTTGATATTATGATAATGCAAAATATTCGCTCATTCCATTTGTTTAAGTTATGAAGATTAAGTTCTTAAGAATGGCAAAATCAATACACAAATAATTTGGCTGTATTATTTTGTTGTTATATAGGAGGTTAATTTTACAGCTTAAACATTTTTTTTAGGGAGAAAATTTATGGAAAAAAGAAGAAAATTAAAAACAACATTAACATTGATTATCAAAGGCAATAAAATTTTGCTTGGGGAAAAGAAAAGGGGCTATGCGAAAGGAACATTTAATGGCATTGGAGGAAAACAAGACCCAGGTGAAACAATTGAGCAAACAATGATAAGAGAAACCCAAGAAGAAATTGGGATAACTCCAACAAAATATGAACTTGTTGGAAAAATTGATTTTATTAATATTGAATATAAAGGCGAAAGGATCGATAACACTTTAAGCATTTATAAGTGCTCAGATTTTGAAGGCAAAATTTGTGAAACTGAAGAAATGATACCAAATTGGTTTGAAATTGACAAAATGCCATATGACAGGATGCTTCCTGATGATGTTTTGTGGTTTCCATTAGTTTTAGGTGGAAAGCATATTAAAGTTAAAATGGTTTTTGATGAAAACATGCAAAAATCTTCATATGAAATTTATGAAGTTAAAGATGGAAATTTTGATAAATCATTAAATTTAATAAAAACTTTATAGTCGACTAATTAATATTTCAATTTATTAAAGGTGGAATAAATCAAAATT
>CAJMEO010000087.1 GCA_905212505.1 uncultured Christensenella sp. | reverse complement strand
GATCTAGCTTATCTACATCTTCTTTATAATAAACTAAAGCCTCGCTTCCATCAGGAAGCTTATGATCTAGTTGACTTCTTGTCCAGTCAAAGACAGGCATGAAATTATAGCAAATACATTTAACACCATGACGAGATAGTATTCTAATATTTTCCTTAAAGTTTTCAATATGACGCTTATAATCGCCACGATGAAGCTTAATATCTTCTGATACAGGTACGGATTCAATTACTTCCATCTCAAGACCATGAGATGTAACATAGTCATGTAAACGTGCAACATCATCTTCTGGCCATACCTCACCAACAGGAACATCGTAAACTGCAGTTACGATAGACTGCATACCTGGGATCTGGCGGATATTCTCCAGAGTCACCTTGTCATCTTCTCCGTACCATCTGAATGATAATTTCATGTTTTAAAGAAATTCAAAAAAAATATAAAAATATTGATATTTTAATAAATAATGCAGGTTATGGAATTAGCGGTGCAGTTGAACTTGAAAGTTCGTCCGCAGTTGAAAATATTATGAACGTTAATTTTATGGGTGCATTTTTATGCTATAAATATGCACTTCCACTTATGAAAAGTGGCTCTAGAATTGTTAACATAAGTTCGGTTTGTGCATTATTCCCAATAAGTTATCGCGGGTTTTATTGTGCAAGCAAAGCCGCACTTTCAAGTTTAAGTTTCACTGAATATATGGAACTTAAAAAAAGCAACATTAAAGTTATCACTATATGCCCCGGTCAAACAAAAAGCAATTTTAATAAAAACCGCATTAGAAACTTAAACACTAACGAACGCTATGGCTCAACAATTTCTTCTGCTGCCGAAACTTTAAAACACACTGAAGAAAAACGTATGCCAACTGAATTTGTGGCAAAGAAAATTTTAAACGAAAGTTACAAAAAGCACCCAAAGCCTATGAAAATTATTGGATTTAAATATAAATTTTTCTATTTTGCTTACAAAATTTTGCCACTTAAAACATTTTTAAACATAACAAACAAACTTTTAGGAAAATAATTAATCCTAATAAACTAATATAGTGAACCCTCTTGGGTTCATTTTTTAACTTAACAATAAATTAATTTCAATTTTCAATAGCAAATTTTTAAAAACATTAAAACATTATATATCATTATCTTTTTTTTCTAATATTCCCCTTTTAAAACTATCGGCAATTTTTTTATCCAACAAATTATTTGCTTTAAAAATCGCTTTTTTGTTGAGTTTTTTATTAATTTCAAAAACAATTTTATCAACATCATTTTTTTCTTGCTTGCTTTCAAAAAATGATGTGGTTTTATAGCCATTATCAAAGTTAGAAACTTTTATTCCAAGTTGCCTAACCGGATTTTGTGGAAAAAATTTATAAAAAGTTTCAAGTGCTTTTTTTGAAATGGTCAAGGAATTTCGTGTTGGAACTAAAAAAGTGACTTGTTTTGAAAACTTTGTTAAATCTTTATACTTTGCATAAACTTTTAAAGTTTTCGCTTCATTAAGATTATACTTAATCATTCTTTCAACCACGCTTTCACTGATAATCAAAAAGCCAAGTTGCAAATCCTCTTTTTTTGATAAATCTCTATAAAAAGTTGTATTGTTGCCTACACTTTTAGGCTTTATATAATTTGAATAAAGTTCAACTTCTCTATTATCAAACCCAGACGCATATGCCTTTAAGTCTCTTCCAACTTTTCCAAGAAGATTAGTTATAAATTTTTCATCAATATTTGCTAAGTCTTTAATAGTGTTTATATTGCATTTTTTAAGTTTAATTTCAAGCCTTTTGCCAACACCTATCATTTTTGAGACATCTAAACTCCAAATTTTTTCTGTAAAATTTTCTTTTGTAACAACACTTATTGCATCAGGTTTTTTAAATTCGCTTGCGATTTTTGCAAATGTTTTGTTAAAACTCACACCAATTGATAAGGTTAAACCCGTTTTTTGTTTAACTTCTTCCTTTATTTTTTGTGCAATAATCAAACTTGAACCAAAAATTTTTGAATTTGTAACATCCAAATAGCATTCATCAATTGAAAAGGGCTCAACTCGGTCAGTATATTTAAGATAAATTTCTCTCACCTGTTTAGAAAAATAATTATAAAGTTCAAAATTGCACTCTTTAATTATAATGCTTGGGCACTTCTGTTTTGCCTCAAAAACAATATCTCCAACCCTAACACCTTTCTCTTTTGCCAAATAATTACACGCAATAACAACACCCTTCCTATCCTCAACACTGCCACTAACTGCAACCGGACATCCTTTCAAATTTGGATTAATTGCAACTTCACAACTTGCATAAAAATTGTTTAAATCACACAAAAAAATTTCTCTCACATCCTTAGTTTGTGAAATAATAATTTTTATATAATCTTAATTAAAAATTATACAAGCAATTTTAAACTAATGCAGTTCGGCTTTTATGTGTCAATAAAATTTTAATTTTTTCTAAGCCTTGATTAATAAGATTTTTTTGTTATTCAATATCGTTTTAATTTTCCCCTAAGCGTTTATTGCTTTTGCCACTTGTTTTCAAATCCGTGTCAAACGAGGCTATATAAAAATCAAAATAGTAAACAGTCTTCAAAAAGATTTTAATATTCACAATAGTTTATCAAATAATTTCAATCTTATGATATTCACAATAATTTATCAAAATATATGCTAGAATTAAAAAATTATTTTTTATCTACAATAAAAAGATAAAAAACCATAGTTCAGATTCACGCCGTGCAAAATCAATTTCTACTAGAAGCAAAAGTAGTAAATAGTTTTAAAATTTTAAATAAAAGCTTCAAATTAATTTTGATTGCAAAATTTTCTTGACAACAATCAAATTAATAAATATAATAACAAATGTAGCAACAATCATAAAATCTTACTAAGGTTATAAAATTCTTTGAATTTCGAGGTTCAACATTGGCAAGTTTTGTTTCATTATTATTTGTGTTACGGCTCAGTAGGTAGCGCACCGCCTTGGTAAAACAAAAACGACACTTTTTAACCACTAAATTTCACCGCAAAAACACTAATAAAAACACACTATGCTGGTGTGGCTCAGCGGTAGAGCACCACCTTGGTAAGGTGGGGGTCACGGGTC
>CAJMEO010000086.1 GCA_905212505.1 uncultured Christensenella sp. | reverse complement strand
CAAAATTGGGTTTAAATATATTTATATATTTAATGCCCTATAAAATAAAAGTAGTTATAACTTATAATATTGTCGCCCGCATAATTTATTTCAATTTATTTTATTAATTGCTGAAATTAGATATCTTATTTTTAAAAAACAACTTATTTCTTTAAGTTGTTTTCATTTTATTTAATTTTCCACATTATTTTCATGTTTTTTTTCTTCTTTATTTTCTTTTATTTTCGCTGGTTTTTTTGCCATATCAACTGTTTCAGTCAAACTTGCAACCAAACTTGTTAAATTTGATAAATCGCTTGGTATTATCAATTTTGTGCTATTGCCATCAGCGACTTTCTTCAATGCCTCATAACCTTCCAAAGTTAAATACGCTTTATCAGGTTTTGCTTCAATAATTTTTGCTATTGCAGTTGCCTTACCTTCCGCTTCGGCAATCAAAGCTTGTTTTTGGGCTTCTGCCCTTAAAATTGCAGCTTCTTTTTCACCTTCCGCAATCAAAATGTTACTACGCTTTTCACCTTCTGCAAGCAAAATGGCTTCTCTTCTTTCTCTTTCTGCACGCATTTGTTTTTCCATAGCCTCACGAATGGCTTTTGGTGGATCAATGTTTTTAAGTTCAACACGATTAATCTTTATTCCCCATGGGTCAGTTGCATCATCCAAAATAGCGCGCATTTTGCTGTTTACTGTGTCTCTGCTGGTTAAAGTTTCATCAAGTTCAAGTTCGCCAACAATGTTTCTAAGTGTTGTTGCTGTTAAATTTTCTATTGCAGCAATTGGTCTTTCAACACCATAACTGTAAAGTTTTGGGTCTGTTACTTGATAATAAACTACAGTGTCTATTTGCATTGTAACATTATCTTTTGTAATAATTGGTTGTGGCGGAAAATCAGCAACCTTTTCTTTTAAACTTATTTCTGGGCCATATCGATCAATAAATGGCAAAATCAAATGCACCCCTGTGGTTAAAGTTTTGTGATATCTCCCCAATCTTTCAACAACTCTTGCAGTTGATTGCTTAACAATTTTAACGCTTAAACTTAAAATTATTAAAAAAACAATGCCAAGAACTAAAAATATAATGCCTAATGGCGACATTTTTTCTTCCTCCTAAATTTAATTAAAATGATTTTTATAAATTAATTAGCAACTTTAATCTGCTTTTTTAACGACAAGTTTATTGCCTACAACTTTTTCAATGACAACATAATTATCTTTTTCTATTGGTTCTTGATTTTCAGTTATAGCACTCCAAACAACGCCATTAACCTTAACACTCCCAGCATCATCTTCAGTTATATCAGACAAAAGTTTTGTTTTGTTGCCAATAAGCATATCAACATTTGTTTTGTCTTTATTTTTGTTTAAAAATTTTAAAGTTACTTTTCTTAGCCCCAAAATGCATGATATTGACACAACTATCATAACAATTATTTGAATTTCATAACCAACACCGCAAGCGGCAAGTATCATTGCAATTAATGCCCCAATGCTAAGCCAAATTGAAACAAGTTCCATTGTTATAAATTCAATTATCATAGTCACAGCAACAACGCCAAGCCAAATATAAAGCCACATCATAAACACCCCTCCTTATTCACATTATATCACAAATAGTATATTAAAGCAATTTTTTTAATATTTTATAATTGGGCTTTTTTATAATTTTGTTTTTCTATAATGGTCACCCATTCTTGTTTATTTCAATTAAAATTGAATTTTTTCTTCAACAAAGTTTTTAACTTCATCAAGATTTAGCGTGATTTGTTGCATACTATCTCTAAATCTTATTGTAACAGTATTATTTTCAAGTGTATTATCGTCAACTGTTAAACAGAAAGGTGTGCCGATTTCGTCATGACGACGATATCTTTTTCCAATTGAGCCAGAATCATCGTAATCACAATTAAAATATTTTGACAAAGTTTGAAAAATTTCTAATGCTTTTTCAGAATGTTCTTTTTTCATTAAAGGCAATATTGCAAGTTTATAGCAAGCAATTGCAGGATGAAGTTTCAACACAACACGAGTCTCATTTTCAAGTTTTTCTTCATTATATGCTTCACATAATGTTGCAAGCATAAGTCTGTCTGCCCCAATAGAATATTCAACAACAAAAGGTACAAATTTTTCGTTTGTGATTGGATCCATATAAAGCATACTTTTACCGCTATATTCTTGATGACGCGATAGATCATAATTTGTTCTGTTGTGAATGCCGTTAAGTTCTTCCCAACCCATTGGATAATGAAATTGAATATCGCAAGCACATTTCGCATAATGGGCAAGTTTGTCATGGTCTTTATATCTTAAATGCTCTCTGTCAAAACCAAGCCTTAAAAGATAATCCATTGCTTTTTTCTTATATTCTTCATAAAATTCAACATCTTGACCTTCTTTGCAAAATTGTTGATGCTCCATTTGTTCAAATTCAATAGTTCTGAAAATAAAGTTTCCAGGAGTGATTTCATTTCTGAAAGCCTTTCCAATCTGAGCAATTGAAAAAGGCACTTTTGCACGCATTGAACGTTGAACATTCAAAAAGTTTACAAACTCTCCTTGTGCGGTTTCTGGACGCAAATAAATTGTGTCTTGCTTGTCACCAATAACCCCGCGCGAAGTTTCGAACATAAGTTTAAATTGTCTTATATTTGTGAAGTTGTGCTTTCCGCAAACAGGACAATTAATTTTGTGCTCTTCAATAAAATTTTCCATTTCTTCATTTGTCATTTTATCTGGGCAAACATTTTCTATTTTATGTTTTTCACAATAACTTTCAATCAAATTATCAGCTCTGTGACGTGTTTTGCATTCTTTACAGTCCATTTTAGGATCTGAAAAACTTGTGGTGTGACCACTAGCATCCCAAACACGAGAGTTCATCAAAATTGCAGCATCAACCCCATAGGCGTTTTTGTTTTCTTGAACAAACATTTTCCACCATGCTCGTTTTATATTGTTTTTAATTTCAACACCGATTGGACCATAGTCCCAAGTGTTTCCCATGCCACCATATATTTCACTTCCAGCAAAAATTATGCCACGATTTTTGCATAAATTTACAATTTTATCCATTGTAGGATTATTTTCCATACTATACTTCCTTTATTTTAATATACATTATATTATATAAAAG
>CAJMEO010000085.1 GCA_905212505.1 uncultured Christensenella sp. | reverse complement strand
AATTAGGAAATTAATCCTAATTTTTTTGTTTTTTCTTTCTTATATAATAAAATATAACCCACATAATTATCAAAACTTGCAAAGGTATGCAGATGTAATATAAAAGATAAGTCTTGGCATGGGGGAATATCAAATTAAAAGACAAGGCCGTTGACCATGAAATAACCGAAGCAAAGATACCCACAAAAAAATATTTCCACCAAAGCCTTGATAAAACTACCAGAACGATTGCATTAACAGGAATTGCAACAATGAACGAAAGCCAAGCCCTGTCAATTTGAAACCAACTTAATGCAACAAAACAAAGTGTTGCAACAAGCCAAACAAGACCACTAGACAACAAAGTTATCAACAAATGTTTTTTTTGCTTTGACTTTGAAAAATCAACTTTTATGTTTTTTGTGTTTTCACTTTCAACAAAAAAATCATCAATTTTTATGCAATATAAATCTGCAAGTTGTTTCAAAACAAAACAATCAGGCGTTGCCAAACCTCGTTCCCACTTCGAAACTGATTTGTCTGAATAATTTAGTTTTTGTGCGAGTTCTAACTGCGAAAGTTTTGCTTTTGTTCTGTATGTTATTAAATTTTTTGCAATAATTTCTTTTAATTCTTCCATACATTAATGTTACTACACTTAAAACAAAAAAATCAATAAATTTTAATATTTTTTTTAAAATGCCTTATTTAACCTTTTATTTATAAGACATTCTACTTGCAGTAGAGTTGCAATTTTTGCTCTATTTTTAAAAATTTTTAAATAGAATTCACAAATAAATAAATAGATTGTCAAAATAAAAAACTTAACATAAAATGAAATTGTTAAGGGGGAAATATGCGAGATTTTATTATAAGCGTTGAATCAGTTTGTGATATAGACCAGCAAACATTAAAAGAAAATGATATAAGAGTTGTTCCTATGAAATTTATGGTGAATGATGTTGAATTTAGAAGTGATGACAAAAGTTTTGAGGTTGAAAAAATCTGTAAATTTATGCGTGAAGGCGCAACAACAAAAACTACTCAAATCAACGAATTTGAAGCTAAAGAGTTTTTGGAAGGACTTTTGAAAGAGGGAAAAGATGTGCTTCATTTAAGTTTTTCAAGCACTCACAGTGGCACATGTCAAAATTTTATTAATGCAGCAAACGAACTTAACAAAACACATTCTAATAAAGTGTATGTTGTTGACACCCTTTGTCAAGCAGGCGGGATTGGAGTTTTGCTTAAATTTTTGCTAAAAAATATTGAAAAAAATAATTTAGATGTTATTAAATCAAAAGATTTTGTTGAAGAAAATAAATTAAAGATTTGTCACATTTTTACAGTTGAAAATTTAAAATATTTAATTAAAGGGGGAAGGATTTCAAAGACTAATGCTTTTTTGGGCACACTTCTTCAAATAAAACCTATTTGCTATCTAAACAGTAAAGGTGTTATGCTTCCGTTTAAAAAAGTTGTTGGCAGAAAAAAATCAGTTTTAGAATTATATGAAAGTTTCAAAAGCAAATTTAACAATAGTTGCTCTGATGTCATTATTGCTCATGCCGATTGTGAAAATGATGCAAAGACACTAGCAGATTTAATCAAAAAAAATTTTAACATAAATGCAATAATTGTTCCGCTAAACTTGGTTGTAACCGCTCATGGCGGGCCAGGAACTTTAAGTTTATATTTTGTTGGAAATAATAGATAACGGAGATAACAAATAATTAATATTTTTATAGATCGTTAATATTATTGAAGATAGTTAATATTATTGAAGATAAATATCTTAAATATTTTCGTTGTTTTGTTTGCGTAAAAAAGGGTTTTGATTGAAACAAACATAGTTTTTCAAAAAAGTTTATTCACTATGAATAGGCTTTTTTTTAAGAATTAACATTTTATTTATGCTTGAAAATAATTTTTTATTTTTTTGAATAATAAAATTTTGATAGGACAAAATATGTCTAAACCTTTTTGGTGGAGGCGTATATGTCAAATAAAGTTGAAATTTGCGGTGTTAGCACTGCAGACCTACCAAAGTTGAAAAATCATGAAATGGATGAACTTATGATAAAATTAAAACAAGGCGATAATGATGCAAGAGAACTTTTTATTTCAGCAAATTTAAGACTGGTTCTTTCAGTTGTGCATAGATTTGCATATAAAAATGAAAATCCTGACGACCTTTTTCAAGTTGGAACAATAGGGCTTATTAAGGCAATAAACAATTTTGACACAACTCTAAATGTTAGATTTTCAACTTATGCTGTTCCAATGATTATTGGTGAAATTAAAAGGTTTTTGCGTGATAATAATGCTGTTAGGGTTTCTCGAAGCATAAGAGACACCGCATATCAAATTATGCTTTCAAAAGAAAAATTAACAAAACAAAACAGGGTGGAGCCCTCTATTGAAGAGATTTCAAAAGATTTGGGTCTTAAAGTTAAAGAAGTCGCTTTTGCTTTAGATTCCATTAACGAACCTGTTAGTTTGTTTGATCCTGTTTATTCTGACGGAAGCGAAACAGTTAGAGTTATGGACCAAATTAGTGACAGCAAGAACAATCAAGACGAATGGGTTGAAAATTTGGCACTAAAAGATGCTCTAAAAAAATTAAATAAACGCGAAAAACAAATTTTGCTTTTAAGATATTATCTTGGAAAAACTCAAATGGAAGTGAGTGATGAAGTTGGGATAAGTCAAGCTCAAGTTTCAAGGCTTGAAAAAAATGCAATTGATGCAATGCGTAAAAATATATAGAATTATTCAAAAAAATCATAAAAAAATAGCGATATTTCGCTATTTTTTTATAAGTTAAATTTTAGGTTTTAATTATTAAACATTTTAATCATATTTTTGTTTAAAGCGTCACAAATATACAAGTTTTTAGCACAAAATTTTATTATATCGTTGGTTCAAAACCTTCAAAAATAATATTATCGCAAAATTTTATGACTTTTAAATATTCTTCTTGACTTCTAATTGTCCAAGCAAGAATAGGAAGGTCACAACGTTTGCAATATTTGTTTGGCAAATTTTCAGCATTATAACTTATAAAATTTGGGTTTGAAATTTTGTTTAATTTTAGTTTTTTAAGCAAAATTTTTTTAATAAAACTTAAGTTTTCGCCCTTAAAGAAACTTGAAAGTTGACCACGCAAAACATTTGGAGCGTTATCTTTGAACCATGCCAAACTGTAAGGGT
>CAJMEO010000084.1 GCA_905212505.1 uncultured Christensenella sp. | reverse complement strand
ATCATATTAGTATATATGATCAAAATTGTGATATAGAAAAATTACAAGAAAAAATTTTGAATAAAAAAGAAAGTTTTTTCAAATTATGTTTTGTTGGAATCACTTCATGTTTGGCATCAATAATCAGTTTGATGGTGGGGAGTATTTCTAATCCTCTAAATCTTGGGTTTTTTGTTGGCTTTGGGACAATTGCCGCATTGAATGGAATTGGGGCATATCACTGTGCAAAAAAGAAAGTCAAACTTGAAAGAGAAGTTTTGCTTTTGAAAAGTAAAATATCAATTTTATCTGCAAACAGTTTTGAAAATTTAGAACTTAATGAGCTAATCAAGCAAAAAGAAAATTATATTACAATTATTGACGCGCTAAGCAAAGATGACAAACGAAAAAAACAAGAGAAAGAAATATCAAAATCGATTGAAATTTTGGATGCTGTTAAAACAGGTGTCAACACAAATCGATATGTTGACGGAAATGAATATGATGCAAGCAATGAAACACTTTTGAATTATCAAAAGTCATTAATAAAAAAAGACAAAGAAGAATTTTCAAAATAGTTAGAGGTGATTATGAATAAAACAAAAATGAATATGCAAAAAAGCAAAAATATCAAAAATCTTTCAATAGACACAAAAAAACATGACATGGTTCTTGACTTTGCAGGTGTTGTTGCTGACAGTTCGGCCTTTGACCCTGAAGTTTTGTCTTATGCTGAACTTAAATTTGATGATTTTTCACACGTTTGTTTGTTAAACATGGCTGATCTTCATTTTTTTGATCAAGGAATGAGCAAAAAACGTTTTGATGTTGCAAGTGCATTTTTGAAAAACACCTCAAATGCCTATGCTGTTTTAAGTGGAGACACTTTCACTGTTAGCACACTAATGGGTGCATCAAACGCACATGTAAACAAGCTTAACAATCAAAATGCAACAGTGCTTGGCAAACATTTGTTAAAAAATATTAATGACAAAATTTTGTTTGGCGTTGGTGGAAACCATGACGGCGAACATGGGTCAAGAAATCGCGACACAAACATCAGTTTAACAAGCAATGTTCTAGATGCCATAGGTGTTCAATATTTTCAATATAATGCACTATTAAAAATTGATATTTTTGGAAATCCATATTACATATTTGTTACTCATGGAAGCGGAAAGGCAACCACAAAGGCTTCAAGTTTGGATGTGATAAAATCTAAGTGCGAAACAATTTGTGCAAGATTTGGGGTTTATCCTAACTTGGTTTTGACAGGACATTTCCATGCCGATGTTAACGGAAGACATTTGGTTGAGGTTCCGGTTTATAAAAACGGAAAGCTTGTTTCAACAAAAACTCAAGAACTTGTGATTGAAAGTGGACCTGCAATGCAAGGAGATAGTGAATTTACAACTGCTCACAATATGCCAACAACAACACCTAACATTAATGCTTTTGATATCAGTTTTATGAGAAACCCTTATTTTAATAAAGATAATATTTTAACTGAAAGTCCAATTATTTGGAAAGTAAACAAATTTCCAATTTTAAAAAATAAAAAAGATGAATTATCTACACCTGCAAAAATTTATATGACAAACTATTTTGAACCACAAAATTTGGAAGAAAATTTAAAAAATTATGTGAATAGTGAAACATTTAACTTCAAGCCACTACTTCAAAACATAAAAGATCTTAAAGAGGAGGTTAAAAGCTTATAATGGGAGATTACGGCAAAAAAGGACCTTTTACAAATCCTATAAAAGAAAACTATATTCTTGAAAAATTTTATGAAGAAAATTTTTTAAAAAAAGATATTGCCTTTCTTGAAAATTTTAAGGTTTCAAAGGTAAATCTTGCAAAAAATGAGGTTGTTGAAAATTTAGATCCTGCTTCTGTTGATGATTATGTTAATGAGGTGTTAAAGAAAAAGCGTGATGTTGTTTCCGATGAAACAATTGTTCTTGACAAAAATTCAGAATGCCTAAACTTGATTTTTTATTGTTCAACAAATTATTTTGATATTGAAAATCCTCAAAAAGGAATTTGCAGTGGAAAAAATGAAGAAATCTTGAAAAATCTATCCGAAGTTAACGCAAATGGGAAAACCGCAGTTATTTTTGGTGGGAACTTACTTGGTGAAGAATGGCAATTAAAATATCTTAAAAATGCAAGAATTGAAAATAATAAAGCATTATATTTTGGATTAAACAAAAGAAAATATAGATTGATTCGAGATATAAAAAAATTCTTCACAATAGGAGAAAAATTAGGCATTGATATTGATTTGTATTTGATGCGTGGATATCAAGAAAACTTTATCATTAAAGAACTAAATCGTGACATATTAGACGAGGTTTATTGCGAATTAAAATCAAGATATACAAACGAAAATGGATGCAGGCTTCATTATCTTGATGGGGGATCAAGTTTGGCATTAAATGTTGTTAAGAAAAATAAAAATCGCACAAATTTCACGGCCA
Organism: uncultured Christensenella sp.; assembly: GCA_905212505.1. Taxonomy (GTDB): domain Bacteria; phylum Bacillota; class Clostridia; order Christensenellales; family UBA1242; genus UBA7868. The sequence goes on along the minus strand of CAJMEO010000084.1, from coordinate 815 downwards.
CTATTGGTCTTCAAACAAGCATGAACAATAAATCACTAACAGCAAAAGGTGAAGACAGTGCAAGCAAAAAAAATCGTCCCCTTCCGGTTGATGCAACGTTTGTTTGCAATGGAAACTATGCGGGAAAACTTGATGATTTCACTTATCATGTTTCAGGGCAATCACAATATTTGCGAACTTCAAAAAACAACACTCAAAACTTGGCTCCAAAAGGCTATAATGTGTTTACTGTTTATCTTGAAAACGACAATGAACTAACAATTCAAGAAGGCGGATATAATATTTTTCCACTATATTTGCCATTCCAAAAAGAACAATATAAAGAAGCAAAAAAAACTGATTTATTGTTTAAAATTTGCACAACAGAATTTAACAAAAAAATGGAAGAAATTAAAACATTAATAAAAAAGGGGTAAATAAAACATGAAAAAAATTTGTAATGAATGTGGTAATATTATGGAAGAAAATTTTGATTTTTGCCCTTATTGCAGTCAGCCAATTTCAGATAGGGCAAAAATGCTTGAAAAACAAAAGGCTATTAATGCGCAACTTGTTTTAATTGCTAGTTTAATGAAAGAAGTTAGTGACACAAAAACATTAAAAATTTTAAATGAATATGCAAAAAAATTGGCACAGAAATAATTGAAAAATTGACAAATTTGATAAATTGTTTTTTGAAAATTTTAAATCAAAAACACTTTGTTTGCAAATAAAGCAAAATAAAAACAACCTAGTTTTTATGATAAGGTTGTTTTTTTTATTGTAGTATAAAACCACCAGATAGTCTGGTGGTTCAATAGAGGTTTACCGATGAG
>CAJMEO010000083.1 GCA_905212505.1 uncultured Christensenella sp. | reverse complement strand
ATAATATATATTATGTAGCAAAAAAATTTGTTACAAAGGAGAAATTCTATGAATTATATTTTAGCAGTTTTCACATCTCGCAGTCAAACTATGCTTTTTTATAATAAACTTAAAGCAAAAAATGTTGCTTGTTCAATAATCAACAATCCCAAGGCAACTAATATAACTTGTGGAATATGCGTCAAATTTTATGCTTCTGGTTTAAGCATGGCAAGAGCAATATTAAATAACAATATGACGGGTTTTGCGGGGTTTTATAAATACACTGATAATTTTGGCAGGGTCAATGTTTCGCCTTTATAGATAAAATTGTGTCTTAATAATAGAAAAATCTACTTAAATTAATCAATTAGAAATAAAAAATAGTTTTTATTTCTAATTTTTTATTTTGTGTTTATTTGGTTTTAAGATATAATTAAAATATGAGTAAAATTTATAGTAATGAAGAAAAAAAACAAAATGCCGTTATGTGTTATGCTTGTTTTAATTCAAAAGAAGATATTGATATGAAAATGAGCGAATTAAAAAGTTTGATAAAAGCTAACAATATAAATGTTGTGGGCTCAGTTGTGCAAAACATAAAACAGCCCGATCTTTCATACTTGATTGGCACAGGAAAACTTGATGAACTGAAAGAATTAGTTTGCATAACGAATGCTGATATGGTTGTTTTTCAAAATGAATTGTCAGGAAGTAAATTAAACAATTTGGAACAATATCTTAATGTTAAAGTGATTGACCGAACAATGTTGATTTTGGATATTTTTGCTCAAAGAGCAACATCAAGAGAAGGAAAGCTTCAAGTTGAGCTTGCAATGCTTAAATATTCACTTCCAAGACTAATGGGGTTGAAAGGCTCTAATAACCGCTATGGTGGTGGAGTTGGAATGCGAGGCCCTGGCGAAACAAAACTTGAACTTGACAAAAGAAAGGTTGAAAATCAAATTTTGAGCAAGCAAAAAGAATTAAATATCATAAAACAAAATCGCGAGCTAAGGAGAAAACAGAGAATAGAAACTGGGCAAAAAACTGTTGCACTGGTTGGCTACACAAACAGCGGAAAGTCAACTTTAATGAATGTTATAACAAAAAGCGATGTTTTTGTTAAAGATATGTTGTTTGCAACGCTAGACACAACAACAAGAAAAGTTTTTTTAAACGAAAATCACACAATATTATTGTCTGACACTGTGGGGTTTGTTTCTGACCTAAATCATGAACTTGTTGATGCATTCAAATCTACACTAGAAGAAAGTTTGTCGGCAGATTTATTACTTAATATTGTTGATATTTCCGATCCTGAGGCGTTAAAAAAAGAGCAAATAACCAAGAATGTTTTGTCAGAGCTTGGTGTTGACCTAAAAAAAGTTATCACAGTTTATAACAAAGTTGACAAAATTCATCAGATGCCAAATAATAATTACTTGCAAATATCAGCTAAGCAAAATGTGAACATAGACAAACTTAAACAACTAATAATTGATTTTTTTGACAATAAAAAAGCGTCTTAGGCACAAAAATAAAAATAATTTTAAAAAAAGCACAAAAAGATTTGACAAAGAACTGCAAAAAGTGGCATATTTTTTAATGGATAGAGAAAGACTAAATAAATAGAGAAACGAAAAACGCTCATGGTTGACCACGCGAGTTAAGTAAAATTCTGCACATTCACGGTCAACCGAAGGGTTGACCGTTTTTGTGCCGGAGGCACTTTGTATTAAAACCAAATAATAAAGACTAAAAATATAACATAAAATTTATATTTAAAACACAAACAAAGTGTCTTTGACACTGCCACAGGCACTTTGTATTAAAACTAATGTGGGTGTTGAAAGCACAAAGTTAAAATTCAATCAAAACAAAAAACAGAGTGTCGTCGACACTGCCGGAGGCACTTTGTATTAAAAACAAAGTGAGTTTTGAAAGCAAAAATTAAATTTTCACTTAAAACATAAAAAGGTGTTTTAAACACTGCCACAGGCAGTTTGTATAAAAAAAACAAGTGTGAAAGCACAATATTTAAAGAAAAACAAATAAAAAAATATCAAAATGCGAGGAAGCATGGAAAAAAGGAAAAACAAAGTTTTGAATAAGATTTTGTTAGCACTGTTATTGATAGTGCTTGTTTCTTTATTCTCAATCACATTTGCTTGGTTCACAGACAAAAAAGAATATTCGGGCACCCTAAACTTTGGTGCAATTGAACTTGACGTTTCAGGGGATGGAGTGAATAACGCAACAAAAGAACTACAATTTTCAACCACAAGACAAGCAAACAGTGATGCGACATGGACGGGCAAGATCATGCCTGGCGATGTTGTTAATATTCCACTTAATGTTGGTTTAACATCGTCAAGTGAATCAGCTTATTATCTTGTTCATATAACAGATGCAAAGAATGTTTTTGAAAATGCCTATTATTTTTTTGATGGAACGTATGTTTATGTAAACGACGGCACAAAAACTTACAGACAAGGAGATAGTTCAAAAACTCCTGTAAGTGATAAATATGTTGGAATGCTTGAAAAGGATGCGAGCGGACATGATATAACAATTAGTGCAGTGGTTGCAACAAGTGTAACAGAACAAGGTATAACAACAACAATAAAATGTGATGTTTATGCAATTCAACAGGCGAATCTAGATATTTCTATGGCAAAATATATTTTAACATTAAATTTTAGAACCCCTTTAATTCTTACTGGGAGCGGAAACACAACGAATGTTAATGCTTATACAATAACTTCAGCTTCAGAAAATGCTGATACATATTTTAGGGCTGACTACAATATTGAACCTGGCACAACTTATAGGGTGAGCTTTACGGCATCCGTTAATAGTTCAAATTCTTGGCTTTATTATCTTAACGGAAGTTCAAATGCTTTTATGTTGGAAAACGGATATAACGAAATTATATTCACACACTCTGGAACTAAAGTGGAAAAACTTTTATGGGATGATGCAAAAAGAACACCGACCGATCCTTTTACGATAACAAATCTTATGATTGAAATTGTGGGGTAGTTTCTTAATTTTAAAATATTAGAAATGTAAAACAATTTAAATTTAAATTGAAAATTAAAATTGTAATTAATTTTGTGTGTTAAAATTTATTAAAACTTAAATCATAAATAAAGTGAAATAGAATTTGAATAAAATTTAGGTGTTCAACTATTTCACTTTTTTTAAATCTTTTTTAATTTTAAATATATTTGTGCACATTTTTTCATGCAAAAAAATACTATGACTATATACAGAAGAGAAAAAAAGAAGTACAAAAGAAAAGAATACATAATATTTTTTAACAAATTTTATAAAAAGTATTGCATTTTAGATAGAAAACGATATAATTTATATTAGA
>CAJMEO010000082.1 GCA_905212505.1 uncultured Christensenella sp. | reverse complement strand
TTCTCCTTCAAGTGTTAAAACTTTAATTAAAAATAATATTATTGAAGTTTTTCAGCAAAATGAGAAACGCTTACCATATTCTGTTACAAACAATGATGACAAGAAAAATGAAATTGTTTTAACAAAACTTCAACAAAATGCTGTTGAACAAATTTTAAGCAAAAGCCCAAACACATTTTTGCTTTTTGGGGTGACCGCAAGTGGCAAAACTGAAGTTTACATAAAAGTTATTGAAAATGTTTTAAAGCAAAACAAAACAGCAATTTTGTTGGTTCCAGAAATTGGCTTAACGCCTCAACTTTTCAAGCGTTTTACTTCGGTTTTTGGAAACTTGGTTGCAATAATTCACAGTGGGCTTTCAAGCGGTGAAAAACTTGATGAGTGGCTAAAAATAAAGCGTGGTGAAGCAAGGGTTGTTATTGGGGCAAGAAGCGCTATCTTTGCGCCACTTGAAAATATAGGGGTTATTATTATTGATGAAGAGCATGACACAAGTTATTATTCCGAAACTAATCCAAGATATTATGCAAAAGACGTGGCAAGTTTTAGGGCTAAATTTAACAATGCAAGTTTAATTTTAGGAAGTGCAACTCCATCAATTGAAACATATTATTTGGCAAATCAAGGCAAAATTGAACTTATAGAAATGAAACAACGTGCGGTTGCGAAAAAACTTCCTGAAATATATATTGTTGACATGATGCGTGAAATGAGAATGGGAAACACAAGCATGTTTTCAAAACTGCTTCAAATGAAATTGCTTGATTGTGTAAACAAAAATGAGCAGGCTTTAATTTTTTTGAACAGACGCGGTTACACTTCGTTTTTAAAATGTCTTGATTGTGGATATGTTCCAAAATGTGATGATTGTGATGTTAGTTTGGTTTATCACAAAGAAGACCAAAAACTTAAATGTCATTATTGCGGAAATCGCTATAAGGTTTTAACAAAATGTCCAATTTGTGGCAGCACAAACATAAGAACCGGGGCGATTGGAACCGAGCAGGTTGTTGAAAAACTTGAAAGTCTTTTTCCAAAAGTTAAAGTTTTTAGAATGGATAACGACACTACAAACACAAAAAATGCACACATAAACATTATTGAAGAATTCAACAAAACAAAACCTGCAATATTGGTGGGAACTCAAATGATAAGCAAAGGTCACAACTTTAACAGTGTGAGTTTGGTTGGAATTGTTGATGCTGATTTAAGTTTGCATTATGCCGATTTTAGGTCAACAGACCGAACTTATAATTTATTAACTCAAGTTTCAGGCAGGGCAGGAAGGACCGACCTTGATGGTGAAGTTGTTTTGCAAACATACATGCCAAGGCATTTTGCTTATGGATGTGTGAGCACAAATAATTATGAAAAATTTTATGAAAAAGAAATTAATTTAAGAAAAGTTACAAAATTTCCGCCTTTTTCAAAAATAGTTAGAGTTCTGGCATCAAGCGAAAGCGAAGATGATGTTAAAAATTTTATTCAACAATTTTATATGAAAGTTGTTGATATTAAAAACGAAGATTGCAAAAAATTTATTTATCTTGGGGCAATGAAAAGTCCTGTTAAAAGAGCAAAAAAACAATTTCGATATCAAATATTGATGAGATTAGAAAATGAATTTGCTGACGAAATTATTTCAAAGTTATTTGAAATTAACAAAGAATTAACAAATAAATTCGTTACAAGTTTTGTTGAACTTGACCCTCAAAATTTATCTTAATAATGATAAAAGACTGAAAAAAATATTACATATGCAAAATTAATCTTAGTTATTTTGAATTTTGTTTTGTCTAAATATTTTTTTAAAAAATATGAAAAGGGTAAGTCTATATTTTGTATGTAGTTATAATAAGAAGTCAAAGTAATAAACTTTGCCTTCTTATTCATTTTAATATTATTGATTTTTATAATAAAACTTGTCTATGTGTTGAAATCTTTTAGATTATCAATTAAATAAATTTCTTGACTTGAAACAATATTTTTGATACAATTAAAGTGGTTTTAACATCATAATAAATACAAGAACAAGTTCATCATAATAAAATATATGAACAAGTTCATCAATAAGCAAAAGTACACAACAGAAGCGCATTATTTAAAAGTTGATCGATGCACTCAAAAAACTCAATATGTGGATATAGCTCAGCTGGATAGAGCGATCGCCTCCTAAGTATCGCATTGAACAAGATAAAAATCGCTAAACTGCCCAAAATTACGCATAGTTTCAAATAGACAAAATCAATCAAGTAAATCAATTCCACCCAAAAGTCACCGAAAATTAAAATCAACCCCAATAACACAACAAAATCACTCATATGTGGGTATAGCTCAGCTGGATAGAGCGTCCGCCTCCTAAGCGGAAGGTCTGCAGTTCAAATCTGCATACTCACACCAATTCACAAAGAAAAAAGACGCTTATTTAGGCGTCTTTTAAAATTTTTGACAGTAAAATTTGAATATTAACATATGTTATGGTATAAAATATAAGTGTATATTACAAAATATTGTCAACTAATTTTTGTAAATTTTTTAAAAATTATTGACACGCCGGCTAAAATATTGTAATATATTAATGAACAAACTTGATTTGTTCTATATGCTCACCGACCAAGAGTTGGAGGAGTTGGGGGATCGCTAAGGTGATTACCCTTTTTTTATTGCTTATTTTTACTCATTGTATATTTTTTTATTTGTTTTTCTAACCCTTTACCTAATAAATGATATGCAGTAACTAATATAAACGATTCTTTCATTTCTCCCAAAACTATCAGAATTCTATTCTGCGGGCACACTACATACCACGTCCATCTAGATCTCTTTATATCATATTCTTTCCAACACATGAATTCTTTACAACAAGATTTTTGAGATGCTAAATTAAGCAGACATGCATATTGTTTACATCGTAAAGCCCTTTCAACCAATTGTGGCTTTGTTGCTGTTTCATCATCTAATTTTAAAATATGTTTATAGGATTCTTTGTTGGTATATGGATAAACACCAACAACACGTTTGCCCCTAAACATTATTTCGCCCTTTGAAAAATCAGCAATCAAAATGTTAGATGCCTCATCAATTATTTCATCTAATGTTTTGTTTTTAGTTATAATTTTATCTGGCAACAGAGAACAGTTTTTATTAATTTTTATCATACTGCTCCGCTTTTTTGAAATAAAACAAATCAAATTTCATTCCATGAAAGTTCTTCATTTTACTTATCTTAAAATTTATATTCTGTTCGATATAGTCTATTATCTCTGCTTTGCCTTCATTTATTTTGTCTTTATTATTTAAACAGTAAGAAATTGCGCCAGTTAAAACATCTGTAATTTGCATAATTTGTATTTCGTGTGATTTTATAACCTGAATAGGTAAAATTTTATTATTAT
>CAJMEO010000081.1 GCA_905212505.1 uncultured Christensenella sp. | reverse complement strand
CAATGAATGTTAAATAGAAATTAAAGGGAATATGGCAAGGGTGTGTTTAATAAAAAACAAGCAAAAAGAGAACTTTAAAACAATTGTGCAAATTTCAATAAAAACTATAAAAAAAGAGAACATATTGAATACATGTCAATATGTTCTTTTTTAATGTTATTTTTTCTTATTCTTTAACTTTTTTTCTTTTTTATCAAGTTTTTGTTGCTTTTTGTAAGCTTTCCATTCTTCAACAAGCAAACGTTCTTCTCTTAAAATTTCTTCAATTTCTTTTTCAATTTCAAGATATTTTTGCATCAATTCTTCACGTTTTGCCTGATATTTTTCTTTTCTTAATTGTTTAATTCTGTTTTTAGCATCAAGTTTAAGTTTTCTTGCCTGTTGTTGTGCTTCTTGAGAATTTACATTAGAGAATGACTGCTTGATTTGTTCATCAACTTTTTCATGTTCATCTTTAATTTCTTGTTTTAAAGATTTGCTGTTTTTAAATTCATTTTTATTTTCTTTAATTTCATTTTCAAGCTGTTCAAGTTTTTCTCTCAAGGATTGTAAACGTTCTTCACGTTGTTTCATTTTTTCGCGTTTTTCATGTTCTTTAACCAGAGTTTTTGCTCTGTCATAATCTTTAACCGAAGCCTTAACAGGTGTTTTGATTTTTATTTTTCTTAGAAGTAGACCAACCATGGCAATCAAAAGAGCAATACCAATGATTAGTGTTGGCAAAACAAGCCAATCAAAATTTATTCCACTTGATTCTGTTTCAGTGTTGTTTTCTTCTTCTTTTTCGGCTGTGTCACCAATGATAACGGTCTTTGTGTCTTCTTCTGTTTTTGCTTTTTTTGCCTCGTTAAAGTCATCTTCACTAATTTGATTTACGCTTAAATTATCAAAGAAGGCATATCCACTTGTTAGAGCGTTTTCATCACCCAAACTTAAGCTTATATATATTGTTGTGTCGCTTGTTGCGTTTATATAGAATGTGTATTCTGCAAAATCATTATTTTCTTCAATATTATTAATTTCGGCACTGATTCCGCTTAAACTTATTTTAGCACCAATTTTATATTGATTTCCTTCATCATCAAATTGTTTGTTTGCTTCGTCTTGTTTAAGATTCAATGTCCTTACGCTGGCTGTAACTTTATAATAATTTCCACTTGAGATATTAAAGCCGTTTGATTTTAGTGTGTAATAAGCATCTTGAATGTTGTGTATAACTAAAACATAATCATTAGAGCCACTTGCGTCGACAGGGTAGGTGTTAATGTTAACAATTCCTGATTCAACGATGGCTGGTTGTGTTGAATTTTTTGTTCCTGTGAAGTTGTCGGCAGAGAAAATATTGTTTGTGCTTTTTTCACTTCTCAAATTAAAATCTATTTTTGTTAAATCAGCTTTATAACTTGTTTTAGAATTTGTTGCGGCCTCAAAAGCTTCTTTTGTAGATTCCAAAATTTCAAAGTTATCAACATAAGCATAACCTTTTTCTTGTTTAGATTCTGTTCCAAAAATCACTTTAATGTTTGCCTCAATATCGCTTGTTGAAGTTTTAACATAAAAATTTATTACATTCCAAGCATTGTTTGTGTTGATATTATATAGTTTTGCTAATGTGCTTCCATCAGAAGATGAAATCACAACATCAACACCATTATAAATAATTTCATTTGTGTTAAGTTCGAATCTTATTTTGTAATATTTAGTTGTGTCAATAGTTGATGCACTCATATTAAAGTTAGCACTTTTTAAACTTTGATATCCAGCATCAACGTTTGCCATAACAAAAACATTTTGGTTGTCAAGATAATTGTCAATAATTCCATTATAGTTGTTATTATTTTCATCTTTTTCAACTATCCAATCTTTTGCTTGGTATGGGCTAGTTTCATTTGTTGAAACAAAGTCAATGTTGTTAAAAGAACTGTTTGTTATGTTGTCTGTTCCACTAAAACCAGTGAAATCTGCTGTTTTTGCATTTGAACCAGTTGAATTGTTTGAATATTCTTCCGATGTTATTTCAAAAAGTTTAATGTTATCAAAGAAAACATAACCAATTGCGTTTTCTTCAAGACCAATTGTTAAATTAGCATAAGAGTTTTTAAAAGCATTTCCAGTGATAAAGAATGAATAAGTTATCCAATCATTTGTTGCTTCATTAGTTTTATCGCTTGTTGAAACACTTGAAAAACTAACGCTTGCAGGGGTGAATTTCAATTCAGAACTGTAAGGATTTTTTTGTTCAAGTTTAATTAGAGCACCACCATTAGCAAAATTAGAAGATTTAACATCTATTGTTAATTTATAAAGTTTATGTCTTTCAATTAAAATATCGTTTGAAACAAAAGTTGTGTTTGATGCGTTATAATTGTTAACCAATAACGCCTTATTATTGTTTGCACGATTTGCATTTGTTGGGTCAGTTTCAACTTTGCTGTCTTCACTATTAAAATATCCCGTTCCAATTCCAACAACTTTAGCAACATTGTTCACAGTGCTTGAAGACGAACTTGAATTTTTTGTGAAATCAAGTGTTTCAGTTTCAAAATCTCCATTTAATAGTCCGTTTGAAGAAGAAACATCTTTGTTTGTTAAAACAATTTTTTTGTTTGTTATAACAGAAGTGTTTAATTCGTTGTAATATTGTTGTTCAGTTAAGTTGTATGCTTTAATATTATCAAAGAAAACCGCTCCAGCACATGAATATCCATTTTTAGAGCCAATAAACAAAGTTAATTTAACTGTTTGGCTTTCTGAATTTGTTTTAACATAAAAACGATATTCTTTCCAACTGCCTCTGGTTGAAATGTTTTCAATTTTGCTTTCGTCAAGATTATCTAACGTTGAGTTTGAAAGATATAAACTTGCTGTTGATGCGATGTCGTCATATTGTGTGAAAACATAGCAACTTACAAAATAATATTTATTTTTTTCCAAAGTGAAACTTGATGATTCATAACCAAAACTAGAACGAAGATTTTGGTTGTTTATCATCAAAATTTTGTTATCTTCGCTAACTTTTGGCTTTGAAGGATTGAAATTTAATTTGTATTCATCCTTATTTTCATTAAAATTGTCAATATTAACATCAATAACACCACTAACCGTGCTGTTTTTTGTTCCAACGGCGCTGAAAGAACTTGGTTCAGTTAAAACAGAAGAAGAACCGCTGTTGAAATTTGAGTTTGCAATGCTAACTTCGTTGTAGGCAGAAGATTCAGCAAAAACTTCTTTTTTAGATAAACTAACAAAAGAAAGCAGGCCCACAAAACTTGACAATGCAAGCAGCAAAATCAAAATAAATGTTAGAGTTTGTTTTTTTAAATTTGTCGTAATACTTTTCATAATAACTTCCTTTAATTTGATTAACTTATAAAGTATATATTAAATATAAATTTTTTGCAAATAAATTT
>CAJMEO010000080.1 GCA_905212505.1 uncultured Christensenella sp. | reverse complement strand
CATAAAACCTTAAAGTTTTTATCGTTGTTTTACTTAACACTATTAAATTTTTTTCTTGACAATTTTACGTTTAATTAAATTTATCAATTAAATAATTTTAACATAGATAATGTAGGAATATCAAGGGTAACAATGATATCGTTGTTTTAACGAATTTTAATCAAAAAAGATGTTATTTTTCTTTAAATCTCATCTTTTTTGTGTTTTTAAATAAAAGCTTAAATTTTGTCGAATTTCGTAAATTTTAATTTGTTTTTGTCTTCATTTATGTTATAATTAAGCTATAAAATTAGGTTATTAATTAATTAAATTAAGTTGTTAACGTATATTATTTAGGCTATTTATTTTTTGTTTAAATTAATTATCAACTAGATTTTGTAAAATGGTGTTTAAGGAGAATATATGGAACATTTAAATCAAAATATAAGAGTTGCAATCGATGCCGACAATCCTTCTGTAACAAGAGAAGAGTCTAAATGCATTAAATGTGGTCAATGTGCCCGAGTGTGTGATGATTTTGTTAGTGTTAATAATCACTACAATTTAAAGCAAACCTGCAATAAATCCATTTGTGTTAATTGCGGTCAGTGTATTAAAGTTTGTCCTGTGGATAGTTTACAAGGAGTAGATGAATATAAGCAGGTTGAAAAAGAAATAAAAGATGATAGTAAAGTTGTTATAGTGTCAACATCTCCATCGGTTAGAGTTGGATTAGGTGAAGCATTTGGTCTTCCTTTTGGAAGTTTTGTTCAAGGGAAAATGGTTGCACTGTTAAAAAGATTGGGTTTCAAATATGTTTTAGACACAAATTTTGCTGCCGATTTAACAATTTGTGAAGAAGCAACTGAATTAATTAATCGAATAACAAAAAAAGATAAACCTTTGCCACAATTCACTAGTTGTTGTCCTGCTTGGATAAAATTTGCAGAAACATTTTATCCAGAGATTTTGTCCAATATTTCAACCTGTAAAAGTCCAATAGGAATGCAAGGACCGGTTATAAAAACATATTTTGCAAAAAAAATGGGAATTAATCCGGAAAATATTGTTAATGTTGCTTTAACTCCTTGTGTTGCAAAAAAATTTGAAATTAGAAGAAATGAGATGAATATCTCTGCAAAAATCCATAATTCAAAAAACATGAGAGATATGGATTATTGCATCACAACTATGGAACTTGCAAAATGGTCAAAAGAAAAAGGGATTTCTCTTAACGATTTGCCAGAAGAAAACTTTGATGATTTAATGGGAATGGCAAGCGGAGCAGGAGTTATTTTTGGAAATACTGGCGGTGTTATGGAAGCTGCTGTTAGAACTGCATATAGTTATATCACTAAAAAAGAACCCAACGAATTGCTTTTAAATCTTCAACCTGTAAGGGGATATGAGGGCATAAGAGAAGCAGAAATTGATATTAACGGAATTAAAGTTAAAGTTGCCGTAGTGTATGGACTTGCAAATGCTAGAGTTATAATTGATAAAGTAAAAAATGGTGAGAAATATGATTTTATTGAAATTATGACTTGTCCAGGCGGTTGTATTGGTGGCGGTGGTCAGCCAAAGCATTTTGAAAATGAAGTTGAAGCTCAAAAAGCTAGAATTAACTCTCTATATGCTAAAGATAACTCAATGAATTTGAGAGCCTCTCATAAAAATCCAGAAATTATAAAACTTTATAAAGAATATTTAATTAAACCTCATAGTGAGTTAGCAGTAGAATTATTGCATACATGCTATATGGATAGAAGTAAAGATTTAAATAAGGAAAAAAAGGAAGAATTTGTAGTGAAAAAGATAATGATAAAATATAGATGTAAAATTTGTGGAGAAATTTTTGAAGTAGAGAAAGGAACAGAAGCAATTTGTCCACTTTGTCACCAAAAGGGAGACGCGCTTGAAGTTATTGAAACAAGAGAAGTTGAACTAAAAGAAGAAGCAAAAAACATATATGTAGGAACTGAAACAGAAAAAAATTTACACACAGCTTTTGCAGGAGAAAGTCAAGCAAGAAATAAATATACTTTTTTTGCAAGTATAGCAAGAAGTGAAGGATATGAACAGATTGCAGATTTATTTATTAAAACAGCAGAAAACGAAAGAGAACATGCAAAATTATGGTTCGATGAATTAGGTGGATTAGGCAACACTTCACAAAATTTATTTTCTGCAGCAGAAGGTGAAAATTATGAATGGACAGATATGTATGATGAATTTGCAAGAACGGCAGAAAGAGAAGGTTTCTCGCAATTGGCAAACAAATTTAGAAAAGTTGCTCAAATAGAGAAATTGCACGAGGAAAGATATAGAGCATTGCTTAAAAATGTGGAAACAGCAAAAGTTTTTGAAAAAAGTGAAATAAAAATTTGGGAATGCAAAAATTGCGGACATGTGGTAATAGGAACAAAAGCACCAAACTATTGCGAAGTTTGTGGATATGCAAAGAGTTTCTTTGAAATAAAACAAGAGAATTATTAATAAAATAAGAAAAAATTTAAAAAAATAACATAAGGCGTTTAAAACGAAATATGTTATTTTTTATTTTTAAGATAATTTAGTTGAAAAACATTGAAGTTTAAAGCAAAAACGAAACCAAGATTAAAGATTTTTGAAACTTGCAGAATAATAGAAAAAACTTTACGTTGTTAATAACATAAATATTGACAAATTTGAAATATATATATTATTAATAAACACATCCATTTCATAAAATTGGATATGTTTATTCTTTATCCTTTGGCACAACTATTCCAAAACAGTCATGTAAAAAGAAAAATACGCATTCCTCATTATTTCTTAAAGGGTGCGTACAATTAGCCACTGGCGAAGCAACAGACTTTTTGTTTGAAGCAGATGCAACAAATAATTATTTTACAATTTAAAAGTAAAAAATACAAAACCAAGAAAAAATATCATATTTATTTAATTTTTGCTCAAGTCTCGTTTAATTTTAAGTTTAATTAATTTCATCAATAACAAACCCAAGATTTTTTGCAACCAATATAAATTTTTTTATGTTAAAAATTCCCCATTGAGTGCAAACACATGCTTTTTCGCCATTTGCTAAAGTTAAAATATCACTTTCATCAGTGAAATATCTTTTTTTGTAGTCGGCGATTTTTTTAACATTATCTAAACCTTCAACAACCATTCTTGAACCCTGCAATGTTTTGTTAAAAACTTGTTGCAAATCACTCAATGATGGATTGTTTTGTTTTACATATTCTTTTATTACATTAAGGACCAATCTGTTTTTTGCAAGAACTTTGCCATTGAACATATATTTTGTTTTGTCTCTGTTAGAACTATTATCTTGCTTGCTATCATTAAATGTTTTGGCATTGATATTAAAAAGTTCTTCTAAAACTTTTACCCTTTGCTTTAATATTTTTATTTCTCGAACCAATATAATTCATATCAAAACACCTTTCAAATTTGCAATTTTGGAAATATTATACGC
>CAJMEO010000079.1 GCA_905212505.1 uncultured Christensenella sp. | reverse complement strand
AAATTCAAAAACAAGGCGAATATCTTAATAATAGTTACAATTTTGCAACAAAAACTATCACTCTTTCAAATGATGTTTTTAATTCGTCAAGCGTTGCCGCAATTTCCATATCAACGCATGAACTGGGGCACGCAATTCAGCATAATCAAAAAAGTTTGTTGTTTTATGTTTATTATATATTTTCTATTTTAAATAAAATCACATCCATACTTTTGCTTCCAGCAATAATATTTTTAGTTGTAAGTTTGTTTTTGGAAACTTTTTATTTTAAAATTGCGGTGATAATTATTCTTTGTTTTTATTTAATAAACTTAATTTCAAGAATAATAATTATTCCACTTGAAAAAAACGCAAGCAATAGGGCACTAAAACTGTTAAAAGATTATAATATTTTAACAAAAAGTGAACTAAAAATTGCAACAAAACTGCTAAATTATGCTTGTTTTACCTATGTTGGAGGATTTTTTAAAAATTACAGAAAATTTTTCAATAAAATTTTAAGGGGGTTTTAATGTATTTAACTTATTATATTTTAGGAATTTTATTAATTCCTGCAATCATTTTGGCGATCTTTGCTCAAAGCAAAGTTCAATCAACTTACAAAAAATATTCAAGCGAAATGTCCCAAAAAGGCTTAACCGGAAAAGAATGTGCAAAACAAATTCTTGCGTGCAACGAAATTAATGATGTTCAAATAAATGAAATTGACGGGGTTTTGACTGATTATTATGACAGCAAAAACAAAATTTTAGCACTCAGCAAAAACAATTACAACTCTTCCTCAATTGCGTCTATTGGCGTGAGCGCTCATGAATGTGGACATGCTATTCAAGATAAAGAAAATTATTTGCCTAACAAAATTCGAAATATAATTATTAAAACTTATAATATAGCATCTAAATTTCTTGTGCCAATAATAATTATAGGCTTTCTATTTGATTTTTTATTATTAATTCCAAAAGTGGCGAATATTATTTTAATAAGTGGAATTGTTGTGTTTGGTTTAACTTTTCTTGCAAATTTAATAACTCTTCCGGTTGAATTTAATGCAAGCAAACGCGCTTTAAAAACATTAAGGGAAAATAATATTTTAACTGAAGAAGAAACTTTAAAAGCAAAAGAAGTGTTAAGTGCTGCTGCCCTAACTTATGTTGCAAGTTTTATGTATAGTCTTTTGAACTTTTTAAGATTTGTTTTAATTTTTGCAAACAGAAATGATAAATAAAAATATTATATAAAATCTGCTTAATTAATTTAAAGTTTCATTATTTGAAAACAAAAAAATGTAAAATAAACAAAAAATAGGACAAATCAAATTCGCCCTATTTTTATTTTACATCCAATTTTAAAAAATATAATATTAACAATATCGCTTTAATATTTATGATATTGCTCAATTTTTATACATCATTTTTTGTTAAAAATATTCATATTTTCGGTTTTGCTTTTCTTGAGCGATTTAAAGAACGAGAAGATAACTTTAAGCCCGCCAATCAAAATAAATGCAAAATATGTTAAAATGCGCCAAATTAATAGTGCCCAAGGGAAAACCGTGATACTGAACAAACGCTTAAACAAACTGTCAAAACTAATTTCAGCAAGACCTGTTCCGCCCGGAAGTGGCATAATGCCCGAACATAAATCACAAAGCACAGCACAGCAGAAAATATCAAACCAACTAACAATCACAGGAGAACTGTTAAGTGGAAGGAATGCTAGATATATAAAGTAAACAATAGAATAGATTGCAACATAACTTAAAAAAGCCAAGAATATTTGAACAAAAATTGTCCATGCACTTTTTGAAAAATCTTTCATACTGCGTTGATAGTTTTTAACAAACTTTGCAACCTTAAAGAAAGTTGTTTTATAGTTTTTTATAATATGCATTTTGTTCAAAAGTTTCAAGATTTTTATAACCAATGCAGGGCCAACACGCTTTGAAACACTAAACAATAATATTATCAAAACTATAACAAAATTTGAAATAATCCCAATAATCGCAAGTGTTATGATAACCGGACTTGCAGTTAAAGGCATTGCCAGTTGCGATATCAAAACAACAATAGAAATGATAGTAAAAGCAATCATGTTGAAAAAGTGTTTTGCAAGGGGAATGCTTGTGGCTTTGCTTCCTGATAACCCTTTTTTTAGCAAATAATAAATTTGAAAAGGTTGTCCACCAACAGCAAACGGAGTTACGCAATCATAATATCTTCCAATCATGTGCGTGTTCAAACTTGTGATCACTCGTCTTTTGCCCGTGCTTTTTTTTATTAGTTGATAATATTTAAATGTGTCAACAATAATTGCGAACAGAAATAAAGCAACTGCAATTAATAAATATTTATACGCTACATTTTCAAAAATTAATTCGCGAAAACTTTTAATTCCACTTGTAAATCCATAATAAACAAAAACACCAACAACAATAAGCAAGTTTACAGTTAAAAGAATTATGTTTGTTATCTTTTTTTTCTTCTGCTTTCGCTCTTTTAGTTTGTAACTTGCTTGTTTTACATCTTCTTCAATATATTTTTTTGTTAAAGAACAACTGAAAGTGGTTTGAAAAACCTTGCCTTTAAGGCAAGACCTTTTTACAAGCACAACTCTTTTGAGTAGCCCTTTTTTCAGTTTCTTTTTTGCAAGCATAATTTTATGATATCAAATAATATCAAATTTGTCAACCAGATGTTATATTTTTTGCATTTTTATGCATAAAAATTTATTAAAAAACCCTTAAATTTAAGGGTTTGATAAATTATTTATACAATCTTTCATAAGCTGATTTATAATAATGAATTGTTTTCCCGGCACGTAGATCTTTGATTAACGATGATTGATATTCACTATATGAACTTTCATCTACAAGTTCAAGCATTTTGTCAAACAAACTTTTGTTTGTTCCTTTCATGGCTTCAGTTTCGTATAAATATGAAATTGTAACATTATTAAAAAAATCAAATAAAGATTATAAACAAACAATAATAATGATAACACACAATCTAGAAATAGCAAAAGTTGCAGATAGAATTATAAAAATTGAAGATGGAAAAATTGTTGAGGAGGTGTAATAAATGAACATTCTTACAAGTTTATCTATCAGAAATTTAAAATTAAATAAAAAAAGAACAATAAGTACAATAATAGGAATAATATTATCAGTAGCATTAATATGTGCTGTTGCAAGTATGGGAATGAGTTTTCAAGCAACATTAGTAGAAAATGCAAAAAATCAATCAGGATATTGGCATTTGAAGTTAGAAAATGTTAGTGATGAAGAAATAAAAGATATACAAAATAATAGAGATGTAAAAGATATATTTGCAATAAAAATATGTGGATATTCAATTTTACAAGGAAGTCAAAATGAGTATAAACCTTATGCAAGATTAATTTCTATGAATGAGAGTTCATTTAATGATTTGCATTTTGAATTAATAGAAGGCAGATTTCCAGTTAATAATAATGA
>CAJMEO010000078.1 GCA_905212505.1 uncultured Christensenella sp. | reverse complement strand
GCTCTTCCGATCTTATTGAAGTTTTAAATTTGAAATTGTCCCATAGTTTTCTGCAAATAAACCCAAATATAGTTGATTGTTTATTATGCTTGAAGAATAAGTGCTATCAATATTAAGTTTTATGCCTGTTATAGAATAACTCTGTTTTAGACCTAAAATTTCAAACAAACCACTAAAGGTTCCACTAAATCCAACTTTTCTAACTTCTTCGCCCGACTTTGTTTTGTATTTATATATTCCAATTGGAACAATTTCTTCACCACTTAAATCTATATCGCTTGTTAAAACATAATTTTTTGAAAATCTTGTTATAAATTCAGTTTCTTCTGTTCCATTAGAAGCTTCAATCGTTATTTCTTTGCAAAGATTAAACAGGTCTTGTTTAGTTGAAATGCTGTAAGGAATTTTTTCGCCGTCTGCCACTTTAATATAGATTTCTCGTTGTTTTGAATATACAACATCGTTGTGTTCATTTAATGTAATGCACCCCTTTGGAATTAAAATCAATTTACATTCCCCTGCTTTTAAAGGCGAAACAATGCCAGTTTTTTTATCAAAACTAATAACATCGTCAACATCGTCGTTGTTTTGAGAATTCTTAATTTCAAAAATATAATCTGTATTTAAACTGTTAATAGGATATATTTGAGGATTTATATTAACTTGATTTTGCTCATCATTTAAGCCTAAATTGAAATATAGATAGTCAACTTCACCATTTTCTGTTGACAATTTTGTAACATTTTCAACAAGAATTTTCTCAGGCTGTTCGGCTTTTGAAACTCTTATTGTAACTCTTTTGGTAAATAATGCCCCAACATAATCTTGAATTGTAAAACTTATTGTTGCAGTATCTGTTGTTTTTGTGTTTGTAAAACCTTGTGCAATAATTTTTAATTTATTGCTTTTAAGTTTATATATTCCACTTCCGTTTGAGGTTTCTTCTGCCGTGTTTTCATCAAAACCTATAACCGCACTATCTGAATAACATTCAAATTGAACAGAAGAATATTCAAACTCTGTTGCATTTTCTGGAAGAATAGTAAGCTCTATTTCAGCACTTGATTTTTCATAGTCTTCCATTCCTAACGAATCTTTAGTGTAAAGTTCAATATAATCTTTACTTAATTTAACATTTTTTATAGGTTCATAAATTTCAATATTAAATTCTTTAACAATAATTTTTTCTTTATAACTGTTTTCAGTTTCATCATAAACGTAAGCATCAATTTTTGCTTTAATGTTGACACTTTCACCATTTGTAACTTTCAAAGCATAAAGTTTATTATCATCATTTGACAAAACAATATTTCCGTCATTATTTGTAACAACAAAATTAGAATTTATAATAAACTTGTCATAAACAGGCTTATCATTTATGTCTATTGCATCAAATATGATTTGACTTATTGTTCCATTTTTTAAATAATACTTACTTATTGTTTTGCTTTGTCCATTTATAGTTGTTGTTTCCTCTTCAATTTTTCCGATGCTTGAAGAATTAGAGAAATTAAGGTTAACATCTTTAATTGCGGTGTAAACTTTAACGGTAAAGAATTTAACAAGTCCATTATCAAACTTAACAGTCACCAAAGTTTCGCCGGTTGTTAACGCTTTTAAACTGAAACTTTTCTCAAGTTCGTTATTAACTAAATTTTCAAGGCAAACAATATTTGAATTTTCAATTTCAACTTCAAATTCGGGAACTTTAATGTTATCACTTGATGTAATGCTAAATTTTGAAATTGTGTTTTTGCCATCTAAGCCCACTTTATAAATTTCAATTTCATTTGCAATTCTTTCACCATTTTCATCAATAATGTTTGCATCGTTAAGATTTTTGATTATTCTAACTTTAACTTCTTTTTTTAAAGTTTCATTCCCCACAGATTGAATAATAAAAGATGTGATTATTTCATTTTCTATTCCAAAATTTACGTATTCTGCACAAGATAAATATATTTTTGTGCCATTTTTTATTGTTTCAGTTAAAATTATTTCATCGTTTTGATATTTCAAAGTTATCAAATCTTGTTGATAAGGTAAAATTTTGAAATCTGTGTTAAAACTGTCACTAACCTTAATTTCAAGTTCTTTACTTTGATTGTTATCATATATTATAAACTCGCTATCTCCAACTAGTCCATTAATTGAAATTGAATTTGGATATGTTTTAACATTAATAGAAATTTCAATTTCGTTTGACGAATAAGACGGCCAAATTGAATTTTCAATTTTAACAACCATAGCATCAAACCCGTCACGTCCATTTTGAGAAATTGTTAATGCAAATTTATCACTTTCTTCAGGCTTTAAACTAACCAAATTGTTTGAAGCGTTTTTAAGATAATATTTAAGATTATAAGAATCATCTATATTTTCATACACAGGTTGTCCATTAACCATGGTTACTTTTTTAAATTTAATTGTTTTATAATCAAATTCGCCACTCAAATTTGTTGCAAATTCAAGATTTGTTAGTTTTGCATTATCTTTATTAACTGCAACAATTTCATCGATTTTATTTAAAATGTCAAATTTTATGTTCAAAACAACAAAATTTGTTGAATCCTCGCTTTCTTCCACATAGTTTGAATGAAAAACGTCAACATAAAATTCTGTTAAATTTTGGTCAAAATCTTCATTAAATTTTAAGAAACCGTCTTCAGACAATTCAAGCCCAGCATAGTCTTCACTAAGTTTATAAGTGATTTTTTTGTTGGTTGTTGTGTTTGGGGTGAAATTTACAACATTATTTGATAGTTGTTGATTTTTCCCTTTAATAACATAATTTTCACTATGTATATTCTTTTCAATTTTAGTGCAATCTTGCAACACTTCCACTTCTAGTGTGGTTTTTGTTTTTTTGTCGTTAGTTTCAAAAGTTATAACAACATTTTTTGGTTGAATTGCAACAATATCATAAGCAAAGCAATCTTTGAATTTTGCACTTTCAGTTTTGTTTAATTCGCAACTAACAATATTTTGTTCACTAAAACTAACAATCAAGCCTTTTTCAAACATGTTGTTTGCATTTTCGCCGAACAAATAAATTGTCTTTTTGCTTAAATCAACTTCTTCTGGGGTTTCATTTTCATTACCATTATCCACTTCGGGATTTTCTTCGTTGTTTTCTTGATTTTCCAAATTATTTTCAATATCTTCAGTTTTTGGCAAATCTTTATCTAAACTTAAAGAAATCTTTGAAACTATTTCATCATCAGCTTTAATAATCAAATTTAATGGTTTTTTTGTGCACCCAAAAAGCGAGCCACCAAGACCCAGTAAAATTATTAAGAACATAAGAATAACTTTTTTAAGTTTCATAGTTTCTCCTATTAGTTTTTGTAAAAATTCATTTACTATTTGTTTGTGTAAAATTTCTTTATTATAATTTAGTTTTTTTTAAGTTTTTCTTTGTTTAAACATGAAGAATTTTTATTGTTAATATTTTTTCAGATTTTTTAACTTTTT
>CAJMEO010000077.1 GCA_905212505.1 uncultured Christensenella sp. | reverse complement strand
TGCAGAAGACAAACAATATGAATTAAATTTATCTAACAGACAAAAAAACAAATTAAATGTTTCTATTGGGGCTTTCAGTCAAACTTCTTTTGAGGGTGAACAAGATGAAAATTTATTCTATAATTTTGTAAAAGCATTTCCTGACGGAACAAGTGGTGCAAAAATTTTTGTTAAAACAAACAGTGGAATGATAAAAATACACGAATAATGTTAAAAGCTTATTAAAACTTTATATCTATTAAAACTTTATGAAAAAGTTTTCAAAAACTGTTGACAAATAATTCGAAGTTTATTATAATGAATTAGCATCTAAATGGGTGCTAATTTTTTAGTGAGGTGCTTATGAGAGAAAAAATCACATTGGCGTGCACAGAATGTAAACAAAGAAATTATGATAATATGAAAAATAAGAAAAACACTCCAGACAGAGTTGAACTTAGCAAATATTGTCCTTTCTGCAAAAAACATACTATTCATAAAGAAACAAAATAAGGGGTAGGAGTTATGGCAAAAGATACTAATTCTACAAAGGTTAAAAAACCAAGAGAACACAAACTTGCCAAAAAAACTAAGGAAACAGTTTCTGAACTAAAAAAAGTAACTTGGCCTAGTTTTGGTAAAGTTTGCAAACAAACCGCAATCGTTTTTGGCGTTGTGTTGTTTTTCACGTTAGTTTTGTTTGGAATTGATAGGTTATTTTCTTGGTTATACACACTATTAGTATAAAACTTTAAGTTAGGATTTTATATTATATAGGTTTAAAGATAAATAGGAGTTTTTGTTTATGGAAATGGATACAGAGGCAAAATGGTATGTTTTGCACACAAGACCAGGCTATGAAAATGTTGCACAAGAAAATCTAGAAAGAGTTGTTGAAAAAAACAACCTTCAAAATCGCGTTTTTGACATTATTGTTCCAATGGAAGACGCTGTTGAAGAAAAAAACGGCAAAAAAGTTATTGTTTCAAGAAGATTAATGCCAACATATATTTTGGTTAAAATGATATATGGTGATGATATTTGGCACCGTATTGTTGGCACAAGAGGAATTACTGGGTTTGTTGGCCCAAAAGGAAGACCTCTTGAACTTCCAGCAGAAGATGTTGTTAGAATGCGACTTGAAAAAACTGAAGCCGATGTTTCACTTAGTGTTGGAGATAAGGTTGAACTTTTAGATGGTGCATTAAAGGGTCAAATTGGTCAAATTAAGTCAATTAATAAAGAAACATTGTCTGCAACAGTTATTGTTGAAATGTTTAACAGAGAAAACAATGTTGATGTTAAACTTGACGAAATAAGAAAATTAAATTAGTATTTATTCGGCCTTGGCCGTTTAGATAAATCAGTGGGAGAAATTAAAATTTCGTTAACCACTAAAAGGAGATAAAAATATGGCAAAAGAAGTTAAAGCAGTTATAAAACTACAATTACCTGGCGGAAAAGCAACTCCAGGTCAAAGCGTTGGTTCAGCATTAGGACCTCATGGCGTAAATTCAATGGAATTTTTAAAACAATTTAATGAAAGAACAGCTGATAAAGTTGGTTTTAATATTCCAGTTATCGTTACAGCCTACACAGACAGAACTTTCACTTTTGTGACAAAAACCCCTCCAGCAGCCGATTTAATTATCAAGGCAGCAGGGATTGAAAAAGGTAGTGCTAACAGCAAAAAAGATAAAGTTGGCAAAATCACAAAAGCACAAGTTGAAGAAATTGCAAAAACAAAAATGCAAGATTTAAATGCAAGTAGTTTAGAAAGTGCTATGAGCATGATTGCAGGCTCTGCAAGAAGCATGGGCGTTACAGTCGTAGATTAATAATGGGAGAGATTGATTCTCGTTAAAACCAAAAGGAGAAAAAAATGAAACAAAGTAAAAGATATTTAGAGGCTTCAAAACTTGTTGATAGAGCAAAGACTTATGACAGTGAAGAAGCAATTAAACTTGCAATAGACACAAGTAAAGCAAAATTTGATGAAACAATTGAACTTCATGTTAAACTTGGTGTTGATGGCAGAAATGCTGATCAACAAGTTCGTGGTGTTGTTGTTCTTCCAAATGGAACTGGTAAAAGCGTTAAAGTTTTGGTTATTGCAAAGGGTGACCACGCAGATGCGGCAGAAAAAGCCGGTGCTGATATTGTTGGTGCAGAAGAAATTGTTGCAAAAATTCAAAATCAAAATTTTCTAGATTTTGATGTTTGTATCACAACTCCAGATATGATGGGATTGGTTGGTAGATGTGCAAAAATTTTAGGGCCTAAAGGCTTAATGCCAAACCCAAAAAGTGGAACAGTTACAACTGATGTTGCAAAAGCTATTAAAGATGTTAAAGCTGGTAAAGTTGAATATAGACTTGACAAAAATAATATTATTCATGTTATTATTGGAAAGAAAAGTTTCGGTGCAGAAAAATTGCTTGAAAACTTTAACACAATTATGAATGCAATTGTAAAAGCAAAACCAGCAGCAAGCAAAGGAACTTATTTGAAAAGCATTTCTTTAAGTTCAACAATGGGCCCTGGGATTAAAGTTAATTACAAACAAAATTAGTATAAAAATAACTTCATTTTGAAGTTATTTTTTTTATGAAATAAATTTTTAATATTATTGCACTTATTTTTTTATTTCGGGCAAGATAAAAATATGTTTTAAAACTTCTTGGGAATTTTAATTTAAAGGTGTATAATAAAAATGAGGAAATATGAAGAATTTAGTTAAAAACAAAACAATAATAGAGATTTTTAAAATATTATTAATTATTATTGGCGTTTTGATGATGGGTTTTGCATTTAATAGTTTTTTTTATGCAAATAATATAGCCCCTGGTGGTTTTGGCGGACTAGCAATTGTTATTAGTAACCTTTTTGTTGCTATTGATTGGTTTTTTATTTCACCAACATTAATATATTTAATTTTAAACGCAATTTTAATGTGTTTTGCTTTTAAGGTTTTGGGCAAAAAAAGTTTTATTTATTCACTTTTAGGCATTGCTTTATATTCAGTTTGTATTGAATATTTAAAATTTGATATTGGGCTTTCTGATATGTTCTTGGCAAGTATTTTTGGGGCATTCCTTATGGGCGTGGGCATTGGTTTTGTTATTCGTGGTGGTGGTTCAACTGGTGGAAGTGAAACTCTTGGAATGATTTTGCAAAGAAAAAACAATCGAATTACTGTTGGAAATGTGATAATTGCAGTGGATACTCTTGTGTTGATTTTAAACTTTGCCACAAACGGACTTATCAGCAGTTTATACACTTTAATAGCAATATATTTAACTGGAAAAATTACTGATTTTGTTATTGAAGGGGGAAAAGACACGAAGGCTTATTATATAATTTCAGACAAAATTGAAGAAGTGTCAAAAGTTATTGTTGAAAAACTAAGCCATGGCGCAACATTAATTAATGGAAAAGGAGCATATTCAAAAACTGATAAAAATATTTTATTTTGTTTGGTTAATAAGTTTGAAGCAAGGAATTTAAAAAAAATAGTTTTTGAAATTGATGATAAGGCGTTATTG
>CAJMEO010000076.1 GCA_905212505.1 uncultured Christensenella sp. | reverse complement strand
AATAAGCAAACAAAGAGTTAGTGTGTTTAAAACGTTAAAAGATAAATTATTGTTTATAATTTCAATTAAAATTTTTATAATAATCAAACAATAAAGAGGAATAAATGCACTTAAATATAAAAAAATCTTTTTCATATTTTTAGTATGAGCAAAAGTTAAATATTTATAATAAAATTAAGATGTTTTAAAAAAACAGAAAAGCATTGTTATATTTGCTTTTCTGCTAATAAGAAACATTAAAATAATAATAAATCAATATAAAATTTTAATTTACTAAATTAACTTAATTTTTTTATCAATTAAGCCCCTGTTCCGTAAGTTGTTGTCCATTCTTCTGGAGCAGTAGTCCAAACTTCGCTGGCGGCACCGTTTGCATATTGAATTGCTTCAACTTGGAAAGTAACTGTGTAGATTTTGTTTGCATCAGAATTGGTTAGTTCTTTTGGAACTGTAATTTCAGAACAGAAATCTATTGAATTGCCGGATTCGGCTGTGCCATTATAATAGTAATAGTCATCAGAGCCTTCAGTCCATTGGTCGCTTGTTGTTGCAGTGATAGGCAAACTTGCAGAACCTGTGTTTGTTAAAGTTAACTTACATCTTAAAACACATTTGCTGGTGTTTGTTGGAACGCTCACACCAATTGCTTGGGTGTATTTTGTTCCAGGCATTGCATTTCCAGCAAAAGTTAGAGTTTCAACATTTGTGCCACCTTGTGTTATGTTAATGTTAACAGGGTCACCAAGCGTGATATTTCCAGTTGCTGTTTGGTTTGCAGTAAAGAACGCTGCAGTCAATCCAAGAATTAAACTTAATCCAAGCAAAACAGAAAGTGTGATGATTGCAATGGTTGATGCGCCACGATTTTGTCGGGTGTTCACTGCAACCACCTTTTTGTTTTCAGTGTTCTTTTTTGTAGGACTAGGTTTATTATTGCTTATATTGTCCATAATTTCCTCCTTTTTTATTGTTAATTTTAGTTTTGCAAAGTAAGCAAAAATTATGCATAAAACTTTAGAATTTATTTTGATTTTTTACGAATAATATCTATAAATGATAAAGATATTTAATAAAGAACATGATTTAACTATGGTTGTGGCTATTATTGCTGTAGCATTTTTTTTGATTGAAATTTTAACTTTATCAATTGCATTTTTTGATGCAAACAAACAAGCGGGTGGGGACATAGTTCTGGGGGATCTAGACTTTACTATTAATGTTGACTATCAGGGAGAAAACTATATTTTTCCGGGAGACAATGTTGATATTGACATTTCGGTTTCAAACTATTCTGATAACAAAAAAAATCTTGTTCCATTCTATTTTAGGTTTAAAATGTTAGAAGAACAAGGCTTTTGTAATATTATTTTAGATAATGAAGACAATTTTGTGATTGGGGGTGACTATTACTATTATAAATATAAAGTTGAGTTTAATAAAACAGTTAAATTAATAAAAGGCATATATATTCCAACAAATTTAACACAAAAACAAAGCGAAGATTTTGATTTGCAAATTGTTGTTGAAGCTGTCCAAAGTGAATTCGGAGCATATAAAGACGAATTCCCAGATGCACCTATTGAATGGGTTACGTTTATAGAAAATAATTAAAATTGCTTTACAATTTGATAAAAATTAATATATAATTGTGTTATAAACAAAAGATTACATTAGGGGGTAGGCTTTTAATGGAAAATAATGAAGAAAAAAAGCCAATTAAAAAACCAGAAAATAAAGCACCTGCTTCAGCACCAAAAAATGGTGCTAAAAAGCCTGCAACAAGTGCGGCAAAACCAACCACTGCGCCAAAGTCAACCAGTGCACCAAAACCTGTTGGGCCAGCAAAACCAACAAGCGGAAAAGTTGATGCGAAGGAAGGTGCAACACCTAAAGCCCCAAGTGCTCAAAAAGCGTCACCGACAAAAACTATGCCTATTAAAAGCAGTGCGACTGGTGCAAATATTCAAAAAGCGCAAAGTTCTGAAAATTTAACAAAACCCAACGTAAAAGCAGTCGATTCAAAAAATGTTGATGTTAAAACTGATGACACAGAAAACAAAAAGAAAAAAAGAAAATTGTTATTGCTTTTGCTTTTATTGCTTTTGCTTTTGATTGGTGTTGGCACTGCAATATATTTTATTGCAAAAATGCCAAAAACCGAAATTAGATTTTCAATTGTTACTGAAATGAAAATCAATAACATAACAGTAGATTCGGGCGGAGATGAAAAAGAAATTATTTACATGCCTGGCGATCAAATCAAATTTGATTATTTTAAAATAAAAATTTATAACGATAAAAACATAATAACAGATTCAGAAAGAGTGTTTTTAAGATTTAGAATTGATGTTGTGGTTAATGAAGATTATGAAAATTATTATGGTGGATTATTAGACCCTGATTTTAAAAACGAAGATGAATGGGTGTATAATTCAAAAGATAATTACTATTACTATAATTATTTTTGTTATGGAAACGAAGTTCTAAGTCCGTTTGAATTTTTAGACTTTGTTCCTGAAAGACAGAATAATATGCTTAATGGACAAACTGGAAAAATAATTGTTACAGTTGAAGTTTTGGAAGGAAACTATTCAGCAATAAGTTCAGAATGGAACACAGCACCAGATTCAAAAGTTTGGAAACCAGTGAAAAAAAATAATAAATAAAGGTTGCAAAAATGAAAAGAATATTAAAAGTTTTATGTTTAATATTTTTGATTAGTGGTTCACTAGTCTTTTTTGCCTGTTCAAAAGATCCTGTAACACTGCAAAAACCAATTTCGGTTGATTGGGCAAATGCAGGTGAAAGAGATAGCGAAACGGGAGAATTTATAACAAACAAATATATTCTTATTACAGACCAAAATAGGTTTGCCAGTGGATATGAATTCTTTTTGACTGACAGTGAAGATTTTGAAAATAAAGAAAATTATATCGCGCTTCCAATTGTAACAAAAAATTTTGTAGATGTTACTGATAAAATTGACAGACAAAAACAATATCATTTTTATGTTAGATATATAGGAAGCAAAAATTATAGAAATTCAGATTATTCGGAAATAAATGTGATGGAGCCAGAGACTGTTCAGGTTGACACTCCATACTTACAGATGATTGACACAAAACTTTATTGGTTTAAAATTCAAAACGCGACAGGCTATAAAATTTATGAAACAGTTAAAGATGCAGATGAGAATATTGTAAACCGTATGTCTGGAAGAAGAGCTTGTGTTGATTGTGGTGCTACTTATCATATCGTATATGCTCCGACTGCAAAAGAAGGCATCTGCGACAAGTGTGGTGGAGAGCTTATCTTGAGAGACGATGATAAACCAGAGACCGTACTTAAGAGACTTGGTGTTTATCATGAGCAGACACAGCCGCTGATCGATTATTATACAGAAGCAGGAGTACTCAGAGAAGTTGATGGTACAATCGATATCAATGATGTATTTGCTGCAATCGTTCAGATCCTTGGAGAGTAAGTTTTGTTGATTTCATTCAGGAGGATTAAAAATGTCAAAAACTGACGTGATTGAAATTGAAG
>CAJMEO010000075.1 GCA_905212505.1 uncultured Christensenella sp. | reverse complement strand
TGACCATTCAAATAAGCTTTGTAGGTTTTGTTTTTATAATTAAAATTAATAAAATATATTGGCAACAGAATATAAGAATATTTATTGTTTTGAAATGTTGTTGTTAAATTGAAATATTGAACATAGGAATAAGAATATTGTGATAAAATTTTGTTTTTTATTTCAACTTTCATTAATTCTTCACTAATTTTTTTGCAATTTTTCAAATCATTGTCGTAACTCTCAACTTGATAGCCACGCAAAAAATTTTTATCATATTCACAACACGTGTCATCGTCAACAATAAAAGGTTTTATGTCTTCAAAAGATTTTTGATTTGTTAGGTGACTGCTTTCAATAATATAATTTTTAAATTCAAGATCTTTGTTTCCTTTGATATGTCTAACAGTAACATCATTTTCAATTCTACCATTTCTTGAGTTTGAAGTTGAAATTGCGATTGCTCCGTCGAAACTTGATTTTGTTGAGCAATCAAATGAAAAACAAGAAATATATGTTCCAAAAACACTTTCAACATTAGGTTCTTTTTTGAATTTGTTTGGAAGATAATATTTGTGCTTAACATTCTTTTTGTAATATTCAATTGCTTTTTCTTTATCAAAAGCAAAAGGAATAACACAATTAGGTTTTAAGCCAACTATTTCATTTTCATTCAAAACAAAATTACTGCCACAATACTGACAAATTTTTGTAATTTCTCTTTCATTAATATCAAGCTGGGCGCCACAATTTGTACAGTTTGTTTTTTTACCCTTAGATTTTTCTTGTGGTTTTATGGCATTTTCGTTATAATCAAACTTTAATATGTTATGTTTAACCTCAAAAGTGTGTATTCTTCCACAATTTTTGCAATAAAGTGCTTGCTTATCTCCCGAAAAGATAAGGTCTCCCCCACAGCCTTGACATTTAATATTTGATTTTTCTACACTCATTATTTAACTTCTTTTCCACATTTTGGACAAAATTTATCTTTATTAGTTAGTTTTTCACCACATTCACAAGTTTTTTCCTTCGCGCCAAGTTTTGTTCCGCATTCAGGACAGAATTTCGCATTTGGCTTAATTTCTGTGCCACAATTTGGGCAACAAACATTTTGTTTTTCGCCACATTCACTGCAAAATTTTGCACCTTTTTTTATTTTAGCCCCACAATTTATGCACGAAACAAAGTTTGAACTTTTTTCAGGATTTTCACCACTAATATTTTGAGCAAAAAGATTACCCATACTTGCCCCAGCAGAAAGTCCAACACCAAGCCCTGCCAAATTGTTTCCACTTGGATTGTTTGCAGCATCTTTTAATGCATCTGCCGCCTTTAATCTTGTGTATGTTCCAATTTTATCTTCCATAACCCCAAGTTTTGTTCTTTCGTCCAAAGCTTTTTCAACCTCTTCAGGAAGAGAAATATTTTCAATAACAAACGAACAAAGTTCAAGACCCAAATTGTTAAAGCTTTCAACACTATTTTTTTTAACAATGTCGGCAAGTTCACTGTATTTGCTTGCAAGATCAAGTGCACCAACTTTGCTTTCACCAATACTGTCTGTTAATTTTGACAAAAGCATAGGTTTTATTTGCCCATTAACATCATCAACTGAAAAGCTAGAATGAGTTCCAAACATTTCTTTAAGAAAAGTTTTTGCGTCACTCACTTTTATTGAATAAACACCATATCCTCTGATGCGAACATTGCCAAAATCTTCGTCTCTGAGCATAATTGGGTTTTGAGTGCCCCACTTTAAGCCAGTGAATTGACGAGTGTTGACAAAATAAACTTCAGCCTTAATTGGGCTGTTAAAACCTGTTGGCAAACTTAACAATTTTGTTAAAAAAGGAATGTTCTCGGTTGTTAATTTATATGTGCCCGGTTCAAAAACATCGCAAATAATTCCTTTATGAACAAAAATTGCAACTTGACTTTCTCTAACAACCAAAGTTGATTGATTCATAATTTCATCACGTTCGGTTAATGGATAGCGCCAAACCATTTGATTTCTATCCTCATTTTTATATTCAATTACTTCCAATAATTGTCTTTTGATTTTATTAAATAAACCCATATTTTCTCCTTTATTAAATTAAGTTTTTAACACATGTTTTTCATACATGTATTTTATCAAAATTATATATGTAAATCAAAATATAATTAACACTTTTATTCTTTTTGTTTTATGATTTCTTTTAATTCGCTAACTTGAATTTTAAGATTAGCATCATCTTTCATCATTCTTGTAACCTTATCTCTTGCGTGCATAACTGTTGTGTGATCTCTTCCAAAAACCCCTCCGATGCTTTTTAGTGGTGTGTTTAAAATTTCAGTTATCAAATACATACACACTTGACGAGGGTCAACAATTTCTTTATTTTTCTTTTTGCCAACCAAATCTTCCCTGTCAACATTATAATAATCACAACAAACATTTATAATTTTTTCAATGGTAATTTTAGGGCCATTATCTTCTTCAAAATTTTTAAGTGCTATTTTGGCATCTTCAATTCCTGCAAAATGATGTCCAACCAAATTTGCATAGAACACAACTTTGCTTAAACACCCCTCAAGTTCTCTAACATTTGTGTCGTATTTTTCAGCAAGATAATCTATAACTTCACTTTGAACATTGAAATTTTCAAGTTGGGCTTTTTTCATTAAAATTGCAACTCTGGTTTCAAAATCGGGTTGTCCTATATCTTGTATCATTCCAGAAGCGAATCGACTTCTAAGCCTGTCACTTAAAGTTTCAATCTCTTTTGGAGGACGGTCGCTGGCGATAACAATTTGCTTGTTTTGCGCATATAGGTCATTAAACGTGTGGAAGAAATTTTCCTGTGTTTCTATCTTTTTAGAAATAAATTGGATGTCATCCATTAAAAGCACGTCAACATTTCTATATTTATCTCTAAAAACCGAAATAGCATTGTCTTTAAAATTGCTTCTTATTGCATCAATATAATCGTTTGTGAATTGTTCACAAGTAACATACAACACTTTCATGTCGGGATTATCAGAAACAATTTGATTTCCTATCGCGTGCAAAAGGTGCGTTTTTCCAAGCCCGACCCCACCATAAATGAAAAGCGGATTGAATCTTGCACTTGGATAATCTGCAACATTTTTTGCTGCGGCATAAACAATTTGATTGCTTTTTCCAACAACAAAATTAGAAAAAGTGTATTTATTGTTTAAATTTGTTCTGAAACCCGAACTAACCTTATGCTGTCTTTCGGGCACTTCTTCAACAAGTTCATGCTCGGTATACTTATTTTTTTCTTCTTCGCCTGTTATTATTTTAAAGCCTTTATATTCGCTTCCAAAAATTGTGTCAAGAGCAAATCTTATCAAACTTAAAAAATTGCGTTCGCATTGGTTTTTGCATGCTTCGCTTTGCGCATATATTATAATTTCATCATCTTTAACTGCTAGCGGTTTTAAGGTTTTAAGCCAAAGGTCAAAACTAACTGCCGTCACTTCTTTTTCAAGCAAACTTAAAACATTATTCCAATTTTCACTTAACTTTATCATATGCCATCCTTTTAGTATTTTAATTTTATATTA
>CAJMEO010000074.1 GCA_905212505.1 uncultured Christensenella sp. | reverse complement strand
ATTGAAATTGGCAATGTTTACAGTTTTTATAAGAACATTCTAACAGAAAAGCAACGAAATATTTTTGAAAGTTACTATTTTTTGGATATAGGTTTAACTGAAATTTCTCAAAATTTATGTGTAACAAAGCAAACAGTGTTAGACACCTTAAATAAAACTGAAAGAAATTTGCTAGAAATTGACGAAAAACTTAAACTTACAAAAATTTTTTCAAAGCAAAAACTTTTGGTTGAAGAAATAAAAAAAAGTGGCAGATTAGATAAATTAGATAACATAATAAATGCGTGGGAGGATTAAATGGCTTTATTTTCAAGTTTAAGTGAAAGAATTGGCAGAATATTTTCAAAGTTGTCTTCTCGCGGAAAATTAACTGAATATGAAATTAAAGATGCGATGCGAGAAATTCGAGTTGCTCTTTTGGAAGCCGATGTAAACTTTTTGGTTGTGAAAGACTTGATTAACAAAATTTCCGAAAAAGCACTTGGTGAAAAAATTTTAAAAAGTTTGTCACCAACTCAGCAAGTTATAAAAATTGTTAATGAAGAACTAACTTCTTTAATGGGCAGTGTTAACAGCAAATTAAATTCAAGTTCTGTGCCTCCAAACATAATTATGCTTTGCGGTCTTCAAGGGGCAGGCAAAACCACAACGGTTGGCAAACTTGCCTTGATGCTTAAAAAACAAGGCAAGAAGGTTTTAACTGTTGGGCTTGACATTTATCGTCCTGCCGCAATAAACCAACTTAAAGTGGTTAGTGGAAGTGCAGGGGTTGAATGTTTTGAAAAAGGAACGCAAAACCCAGTTGTCACTGCAAAAGAGGCAATAGATTATGCCCTAAAGCATGGCTTTGACACAGTGCTTCTTGACACTGCGGGAAGACTTTCAATTGATGAAGCTTTAATGAATGAGTTGAAATCAATTAAAGATAAAGTGGCTCCAACCGAAATTTTGCTAACAGTAGACAGCATGACAGGGCAAGAAGCCGTGAACGTTGCAAAAACTTTCAATGAAAAGTTAGACATTACAGGTGTTATATTAACAAAACTTGATGGTGACACTCGTGGTGGAGCGGCTCTTTCAATTAAAGCTGTTGTGAACAAACCAATCAAATTTTGTTGTGTCGGTGAAAAAATTGGCGATATTGAACCTTTTTATCCCGACCGTATGGCTTCAAGAATTCTTGGCATGGGCGACGTGTTAACTTTGATTGAAAAAGCACAAGAAGCGGTGACTGAAGAAGAAGCCAAAAAAATGGAAGAAAAATTTCGCAAAAATAAGTTTGATTTTGAAGATTATTTGGTGCAATTTGAAAACCTTAAAAAGATGGGTGGGTTGAAAGATATTTTGGCAATGATACCGGGGCTTTCAAGCAAAGCCAAAATGATTGACAGCATTGATGAAAATGCACTTGCAAAAAACAAGGCGATAATTCAAAGCATGACAATTGAAGAAAGGCGAAACCCCGATCTTATTAAGGGCTCAAGGCGAAAGCGAATATGCGCAGGCAGTGGCACAACCATTCAAGAAGTTAATGCTTTGCTGAAACAATTTGAGCAAACAAAGGAAATGATGAAGCAACTTAATGGCAAAAAAGGCTTTAATAAATTTCCATTCTAATTCTGATTAATTTTTTAAATAAAATTAATATATACAAATTTTAAAAAGGAGAAAAAATATGGCAGTAAAAATTAGATTAACAAGACTAGGAGATAAAAAAGCTCCATTCTATAGGGTGGTAGTCGCAGATTCTCGTTATCCACGTGATGGCAGATTTATTGATCTTCTTGGAACTTACAATCCATTAAAAGAACCAGTTGAAATTAAGATTGACAACGAAAAAGCTGTTGAATGGATCAAAAAAGGTGCAAAACCTACTGAAACAGCTCGTGAAATTTTGGTTAAAAGTGGCGCTATTGAAAAATAAACAATATAGGAGGAGTTTATGGAAGAACTAGTAACCTACATTGTTAAATCACTCGTTACAAACAAAGACGATGTTAAGGTTGAAAGCACCAACGAAAACGAAAATACAATCATTTTGAAAGTGTCAGTAAATTCGCAAGATTTAGGAAAAGTTATTGGAAAAAATGGGAAAATAGCCAATTCTATCCGCGCGATTGTGAAAAGTGCTTCAACTGATAACAATGTAAAATATTTTGTTAAAATAATGGAATAGTGCCTCGGGCACTTTTCTTTTTTATACTATAAAAAAACGATAGAAAGAAATCTATCGTTTTTTGTGAAAAGATTTTCAAAAACTTATAAAATGAGCATAAAGTTTGCTTAATGTTTTTATTCTTAAAATTGTTTTGATTTTTGTAATTTTTATTGTATAATAACATTATGAGTTTCAAAGATTGGATTTTTAGCACATACCCAAATCCCGAAATTAACGGGCAGTGGGGTCTGTTTCATATATTTGTTTTGATTGCATGCATTCTTGCAATCGTGTTAATTTCGCTTATTTTCAAAAATAAAAGTGAAAAATCAAAGCGAATAGTGTTGTTTGTTTTGGCTGGGCTTATTTTGCTTTTTGAACTTACAAGGCGAAGTGTGAGCCTTATTGCAACAACGGATTATAGCATTAAAAATGTTTTGTGGATTTTGATGCCAAGGCCATGGTGTGCCATTTCGTGTTGGACTTTGATGCTGGCAGTTATTATAAACAAAAAATCTTATTATAACTTTGCATCAATAACAGCATTTTTGTGTGCTTTAATATTTTTTGCTTATCCTGGCGTTGGCTTTAATAACAAATATATTTTGTTTGAAAACTTATATTCAATTGCAACGCATTCGCTTTTGCTTGTTATGAGTTTGTTAATCATAACCTTAAAATTTGCCGACTTTAAATATAAAACTTGCTGGAAAGAGGCATTATGCTATGTTTTCATTTTAGCTTATGCATTTTTAGAAATTTTTGTTTTGAAAATTGAAAACGACCCTATGTATTTTATGCCAAACAATGATGTCATGGAAATTATTAGCGTTAGTTATCCAGTTTATTTGTTAATTTACATACTATTTATTTTGTTTTATTTTAATTTATTTTATCTTTTCAGCCTTAAAAAGAAAATAAAAAAGCAATAAAAACAATAGAAAACACAAATCAAGGAAAAAGTTTGGAAAAAAGTCGAAAGAGTTTTGAATTATCTGAAAACGAACATGTTGAAAAATACTAAACATGTTCTTTTTATTAAAATTTATAACGATGTATAGTTGTATATACTTTTTATAACGTGTATACAACAATCGTTTTTATAAATTTTTAATAAATCTTAATAATTTTTGATGATATGCTAAAATATAATTCAATCAAAAAAATAAAAACATTAAAAAACTTTCTTTTTTAATGCATTTTCTTAAAAACTTAAAGATTAATTTATTGCAACAAAATAATTGTAAAAAGTAATAACTTTTGTTATAATAAAAATATGAAAGAATTAATTGAGGTTGGCAAAATTGTGGCATCTAGGGGGCTTGATGGAACGCTTAAAGTTTTATCGGGTTTTTTGCCAAAAGATTTTATAAATTTAAATTATTGCTTGATAGATAGTGCGGAATATAGAATTTTAAAATTAAGTGGAAAATCGGGCTGTTTATTTTTTAAAATTGATGGAATTGATAAAATTGAAAAAGCTGA
Source organism: uncultured Christensenella sp. (assembly GCA_905212505.1). Taxonomy (GTDB): domain Bacteria; phylum Bacillota; class Clostridia; order Christensenellales; family UBA1242; genus UBA7868. The sequence goes on along the minus strand of CAJMEO010000074.1, from coordinate 12 downwards.
AAAACTAAAAAA
>CAJMEO010000073.1 GCA_905212505.1 uncultured Christensenella sp. | reverse complement strand
TTACTGTTATATTTTTTAGAAAAACAATGTTAACAAAAAGCCTGTTAAAACACCAATTGCATATAAAGACAAAAGTATTAAAAGATTTTGCTTTATGTTTTTTGCGTTTTTAAACAAAACGATAAGCCCAACACCACTGCCTGCAGTAAGCCCACCAATTAACGCCGGAAAAATTAAAACATTGTTTAAATATAATTCTATTAAAACCACACTTGAAACGCAATTTGGAATCATCCCAATTAATGGACTTAATATAACTTGAAGCACTGGCGAAACTTGCAAAGCATTTATCAACACTTCTTCACCCACAAAAACAAAGATAAGATTGATAACAAAATTGGCAATGAAAATATAAAGAACAATCATTAAAGCATGTTTTAGTGCTGAAAGAAAAATGTTGTCTGTGCAACAATCACATGGTTTGCTCGCATCATGACCATGTTCATGATGATGAATATGTTGCTCATCAATCAAACATTCGTGATGTTCCAAATATTCTTTGGTGTTTACACTCGCCCCTGTTGTTGCAATATTCACTTTTTTATGCTTTGCTTTGCTTATCAGTGAAAAGACAAAATAGAACAAATAACCCCAAACAAGTGCCAAAACAAGTTTTATTGCGATAAGCAATAAGATGTTTAAAATTTGGTTTGGATAGTTTATCATAATTGGAATTGCCTCATCACTTGTGGCAACAAAAACTGCAATTAATGTTCCAATGCCAATCAATTTATGATTGAACATGTCTGCCATAACGGTTGAAAATCCACATTGAGGAATACAACCCAAAATTGCGCCCATCAAAACGCCTGTCTTTTTGTTTTTGCTAAGTAAGTTCACAAATTTTTCTTCTTTTTTGTGTGAAAGATATTCTATTAACAAATAGACTAAAAACAAGATTGGCAACAACTTTAAACAATCAATTGAAGCATCAACAAACGCTTCCCATAAGCCTTCAAAAAATTTCATAACATATTATATTAACGATATAAACAATTTTTGTCAAGAACAAAATGAATTTTTTTCATTTTTAACAATTTTCACATAATGTTATTTTGGCTTCGTTTTCAAAATTGTCTTTAATATAATGAATCACAATTTCATCGCCCGAATTTAAAGAATATAAAGTTTTTCTGAGTGTTAACATATTATCGATTTCAATATCATTAATTTTGATTATTATATCACCTTTTTTTATGCCAATTTTATCAAGGCTACTGCCTTTTTTTACGTCATGAACAAAAACACCCTTATCAAACTGATTTCCGCTGTAGATGCTTGCATCATATCCAAATAATCCTAAAAAAGCAGGTTTATATTCGCCACTTGCGCTTAACTTTGAAAAAATTGGCGAAATTGTTTCGGTTGGAATTGCAAATCCTAACCCTTCAGCATCTTCAACTTTAACTGTGTTAATTCCAATAACTTGACCTTTAAGATTAATAAGAGGCCCACCGGAATTTCCCGGATTTATTGAAGCATCGTGTTGAATTAGGTTGTATAGAGTTGAGCCATCACTGTTATCAACTTTTATGGTTCGGTTTTTTGCCGAAATAATTCCTTTTGTAACAGTATGTTTAAACTGAAGTGCCAAAGGCGTTCCTATTGCCAAAACATCTTCTCCAACAAAGTAATCTCCACTGTTTGCAACCTCTAAATATGGAAGGTCGACTTCACTTTTTAAAATTGCAAGGTCAAGCCCACTGTCGCGATATTTTAAGGATGCTCTGCAAGTTTCGCCACTTGCCAAATATAAGGTGACATTATTTGCAGTAACAACGTGAGAATTTGTTAAAACATATCCCCCTTCACTTATTGCAACTCCTGTTCCGATTGACCCTGAAGAAAATGTTTCGCTATAAATTCCAACAACTGCGGGGCTAACGCTTTTAACAATATCAGTTGTGCTTGCATAATTTGTGCTTTCGATAAGCCTTGGTTTCATATCCTCAGGGCTAACAATTGCAGTGTTATTTGATTGAAAACACCCCGTTATAATACAAGAAAAAATCAAAACAAAACAAAATAAAATCTTTTTCATAAGCTTATTTTCTGCATTTTTTTTTGTTATATGTAATATTTTTTTTGAAAATATTGGCAAAAGTTTTTAAATTGCTATTAACGTTTTCTTTTTTGTGATATAATTATTACATGCAAGACGAAAAATATATTAAAAGTTTTGATGGCGAATTGTTATATGCAAAAGAATATCTTTGTGAAAACCCTAAAGGCGAAATTATAATAACAACCAGTGTTAAAGAATATGCAAATTTATATCAATCGTTTGCAGAGTTTTTGTGTGAAAACGGATATAATGTTTTCACTTATGACCTTCGTGCTCACAAAAGCAGTGCCAAAGACCCGTTTGGCACATATGCCGGAAATTTTTTTAATGACTGCGTCAGAGATTTGGTTTATTTAAACAAATATCTTTCGAAAAAATATGAACTTAAAATCACAAACATTGCAGTTGGAATAGGCTCAACAATTTTATTACGAGCTCTTCAGTTTATAGACTTTCCTTCCACAAACTTTTTGGTTGGAACAAACTTTGAACAGTTTAACATTAAAAATCTTTCACTTTTATGCATAACTAGGTTAACTTTGGTGTTTTTTAACAAAAATTCAGAAATAAAGTGGTTAAACAAAGCAATTGTTAAAAATCGTGGCAAAAAGTTTGAAGATGATGCGTTTGAAAGCACAAACAAAGCATATATTCAAAAAATTAAAGAAGATAAATTTTGCAATTTTAATTTATCCGCAAACATCTTAAACAGTATATATAAAGGGAGCATTCAAACGTTTTTGCGCAAAAATTTGCAAAAAATATCAAACAATAAAAAGTTTTATTTAACAAGTGGTGAATTTGATGTGATAACCAATTTTGGCATAAAAACTCACAAACTTGCAAACAAATTTAAACATTCAAACTTAAACTGCGAACATATAATTTTTAACAACAAACGCCACAATCTTTTAAACGAAAGCGACAACACTTTTGGTGAATATGTTTTGAAAATCTTAAATAATGAAGGAGAAATTAATAATGATAATTGATGAAATTAACAAAGCAAATATAGAGGCTTTAAAAAATAAAAATGAAAGTGCAAAAACAATTTTGAGTATTGTTAAAAACAAAATTAAACTTGCCGAAATTGATAAGCGAAGCAAAGGCGAAAATCTTCAAGATGTTGATTGCGTTCAAATTTTGCAAAAAACAATTAAAGAACTTTGTGAAGAAAAAGAAAATTATTTGAAAGTTAACAACCAAGTTGAAGCGGAAAATATTGAAAATCTGTTATAAGCGCTTTCCTTCCCGAAATGCTTGATAATAATAAAATTAGAGAAATAATTTTGAGCCTAGAAGACAAAAGCATTCCTTCAGTTATGAAGCACTTTAAACAAAATTATGCCGGAAAAGTTGACATGAAAGATGTTAACAATGTTTTGAAAAGTTTATAATTTGTTTTAAAAAAAATTTAGTGAAACACTAAATTTTTTTGTTAATTTTTAAATGATTTTTTATAAAAATGAAAAAGGAGTGCTATTTAATGCCAATATTTGATGTTTTGCTTGATGTTTTGGGGGCTGTTGGTGATATTGTTGCAGCCGGCGGAAAATGTACAAAGGAAGATTCAAAGCTTCAGGGTACAGAATATGA